>CAIWUD010000313.1 GCA_903915775.1 uncultured Chloroflexota bacterium
CAGGGGCGCCAAGGCGGGCGGGTTGAGGAGCAGCGGGATCGTCTGCCACTCCTCGGCCGTGAGCCCCGCCGCATCGGCGAGCTCCGCCGCCACCTCGGCCAGTGGCCGCGAACGATCGGCGTGGGCGGCGAGATCGCGCACGAGTGGCCGCTCGCCAACAAGGGCCTCAAGGCGCTCGTACTGCGCCCCACTGAGGGGATGGGTGTAGTTGAGGAGGAGCATGTGTTAATTTACTATCGTATCAATATTCAAAAACGTTGCTGCTTCTAGATAATTTTTCCAATTTATGTTATTCACCTCGCACCAGATCACTTGAACTTCATTAACTACTTCTTTAAAGGTATAAAAATCCTCCTCGGAGATAAAAGTAAATCCGTGAGCTGTGAGACTCTGATTGCGTGAATCGGCTCCTGTTTGAATACGCTCTAGATCGCAACCAGCACCAAGGGGATCACCTATCGTTTGTAAGATCTTGTAGCCCTGCCCCATGACAATTTTGTTCCAAGGTTGAGTTGGACGACGGAGGTTAGCAAGGTTGGGAAACTCTGCTTCTAACTGTACCATCCGGTTTCGTGGCCAATCAGTGTAGACCCCATGAATCGCCAATCGTTGCTGTGACATAAGTTCGAGACAGCGGTAGAGTAGCAGTGAAGCGAGATCAAGACGATTTTGCTCCTTCCTGCGTAGTGCGTTTGCATAGAGCACGACGAGGAGTGCAGTTGCAACCGGCAATGTTCGGAGTCGATCCATTTGCCGTTTGGCAAAAGGAGCCATCGTTTCCTGTCGCCTTTCCTGAGGAGGAGGTCTGTCTTCGCAGAGCGGGCGGATATGCTGCAGCAGTCTAACCTGATCCTCGAGGCGTTGAAGTGCCTCCTGAGTCAATGTCGCTCTATGGGTCGCGATCAGGCCGCCTAGTTGATCTTCGGCTTCCTTCAGATTAAAGTTATCCCACTGACTGTAGGCCATGGCCAGTTGGGCATGGAGGGCGTAGTGGGGATGGCTAGGAACTCGCTTCGCAAGTTTCGCAAACCTCTGCTGGGCATCATCATAATCATGGGCGGCATAGAGCCGTTTTGCCTCCGCTGCCTCCAGATCACCGAAGACCTGGTAGGGGTCGGGGGGGATGACGAGACGCTGAGTTCCAGAAATTGGTCGCCGAGTTCCAGGAGTTGGTCCAGGGCCATACTCACTCTCAAGGTAGATAGTCGTCAGTCCCAACAGGTGGGCAGCCTTCTCAAGGCCGACCGACATCGGCTTCATGCCCCCGGTTACATCAACCGCAATCGAGGAGGGCTCTATACCCGCGCTCCTCCATACATCATAGACCTGCTTCACCCCCTCGTAGACCTGAAGTGGCGCGCTGTGATCACCCTTGGGGCAGAGCCACTGCTGAGGCTGGGTTGCGAGTGGGGGTAGATCGCTGAATCCCTCCAACGCTTTTGCAACCCTCTGCGGGAGATCTCCCGTGCTCTCGGTGAGCAGAAAGGCCACGTGTTCGAGTTGTAAGGTGCCCATCAGCAGGGCAGCCGTGGTCTCTTGGCCTGAACCAAGAATGATCAGCGCCCGAAAGCTGTTTGTGTTGGTCGTACGCTCACGGAAGCGGCGAAGTTCTTCATGAAAATCCATGAGTTACCTCTCTTTGCTATAGTGCATGGGCATGGCTCGATTCCGTCGGTAGTTCTGGCCTTAGAGTTCCTGTAGAGTGTATCGACCACAAAAAAGCCTATTCTAGCCTTGGTGTCACCCAGAGCGGCTACGCCTACCACTCCATCTTCACATACAGCATCGTCACAAATGCGACACACACCTACGGATACACAAAACCGCAGTAGTTGTATAACTACTGAGCTACGGTTTCAAAAAAGCAAAGAGTGATGGAAATAGAATTGGATTGAGCGAGCTTTATTATAACTGATTTGACAGGCGATGAGGTAGGCACACCGTTCTAGGGCGATTGTATCTTCATTGCGCTGGGTACACGGAATACGGCATGACGCGGCCATCTATATCCGCATCATGCTTGGGGAGGTTTCGCAGGCCCCTAGTTCGAGCGCTTGTGCCGGCGTCCTATTTCGCAGCCATCGACCACCCACGGATCGAGCGCACCAAGGCGCCTACCCTATCATCACGATCCATGCCGTGATCTGCGGGCTTGCCACTGGGTTGCGGATGGCCATGGGCATCTTGCGTAGCTCGAAAGCCGGCGTGCCCAACTCCACTATCCCCAGGTTGTCGCCGCTGGCTGGCTGAGCGGCGGGAGGTGCGGGTCAATCGCCAGGCTCGTCGGTAGCAGCGCGAGAAGGAGCGCTTGCCGGAGAACACCTAACGATCGAGTGATGATGGCGAGGAAGCCTCGAACTTGAGTAAAAACTGTTGGATGTCTTCCTCGAGGAGGGCTTTTAGGGTCAGTGCTTTATTCAGATTGATCTGAAGCTGCTCCCATTCAATGTTTGAGCCATACGCATGACGAAAAAAGTGGCGAAATCCCCGTAGGCTATTCAAGATCGTATAACTTTGACTAGATAGAAGCGCCGGCCGAATACCAGGAACCTCTAGCGACATCCGCTGAAGCAGGGCGCTATGCCACTGGCTGGCATCCCCTACGTTGTTCTCAAAATAGTGTGCTACCACCTTGAGGAGATCTTCAGTTGCACCATACAGGTTGTGAATCTGGTAGCCAATACTCTCCAGCAGCGGCTCATCAGCGCTGTTGAAGCGATCTGCCCTGCCTTGCAGTTTCAAATGAATGTTGGTGATACTATTCATTTGTCCTCGCAAGTCGGTTTTTAGCAGGATCAGTCGGTTGCTATCCATTCAATACCTGTTTGCCTGATACGATGGGCAAAGTGGCTCTTTTCCAGTTCGATCAGGTCGACATCTCGTCCCGTGAGTTCGGAGATAGTGCCCATGAGTGCAAAGAGGTCGATAGGACGGTCTGGTTGAAAGGCGATATCGATATCTGATTGTTGATGAAATCGATAAGGCTGGGCCAGCGAGCCAAATAGGTAGGCCTTCCGAATACCGCACTGCTTTCCATGCACATCCAGCCACCGCAATACTTTGTCGACCAATGCCTGACGCTCGGCCTCATCGCGCCTGGAACGCTCTTCCAGTAACTGGTCTAACTTGGCGGTACTAAAGGCCATGCTTCACCGAGTTGGGTAGGAACCTACCATGTGGAAATTCGTCGATGATTCTACTGCGGCCTCAAAGCAAGCTCTAGGCTATACCTCCCGTACGATGGCCAAACTAGTCTGAAGCATGCCTTAGCCGCGAAGGTGACACCACGATTGTAGCACAACTCACGCGGGAGGTTACCCTTAGATATGCTTCGGTTTCGGCTGCACCGACGTTCCTGTCTGGCGGTACCAAAGCTTGGTTGGGGTCTTTTTGTGGAGGGCGGTGGCCCTCCACGCCTCCCGGAAGGGTGTCATGCTGAAGTGAAGAGTTACCCATTATCCACATGGGGGAGGGGGCGATCTAGAATCTTATGCAGGGTATCACCAACCTGTATCGTCAGTCGTTTCAACCCGAAGAATGCCAATACCATGCGCAGGTGCTCTTCGCTGCCGACTTGTACCCCGTGCGTCCGCGCAATATGGCGAGCAACAAACTGGATCTCGCCTGGAGTGATCTCCTCCAAGGATCGATTGCCACGGGTGCGCACAACGAGCTGCGGGCTCCCACTCATTCTCAGCGTCTCGTCCATGAGATCCGGACCCGGTGTCTCATGGCACACCTCAATGTCGCCACGATCGATAGCGACTCGCAGGGATCTGATCATCTTTGCCCTGATCTCATGCCCCATGCGCTTGATTCCAACCGCCCGTAGGTAGCGTTCACATACGCGCCTTGCAATGACTGGGCCTTCAACGGCGATGATGCTGACGAGGTCAGTAGCGAGTTGCTCCTCATCAATCTCCCGCGGATCACCGCTCAACGCTCCGGCAAATGCACGGTACTCTGCCACCTCAAGGCCATACCTCTCAGCTTCGCTTGAGGAGTCTGCTTCCCCGACGGGCGGTTCGGGCGTTGCCTGAACGTGGGCAGTGAATGGTACGTCTAGTGGCACCTGTTTGCTCTTGGGATGAGCCCACTGATCGGCATAAGGCTCGCTTGAAGCGAATGACAGCTTCGTGGTCGGGACGCCCGCGCTCCCATGAGAGGCATGAACAGGTACGTCTGGTGTTGTGTGTTGTACAAGGTGGCCATTCAACATGAGTAACTCAGCTGTGGGTGGCCCTTCTTCAGTGGTAGCCGCAGCTTGCCGATCTTCCACCACGGGATTCGCTTCAGCGACAAATTCCGTATTGGGCGTAGCGAGGCTCCAGAGCCGCTGTTCGGCGTAGATGCCCCGGGTGGAGGAGTGGGCTTCTCCCGGTTCGATCCCATGTTCGGCTAGGGTTTTCACCAGGTCGGCGACTACTTCTGCCTTGCGCCGTACCCATGTAGCGGCAAAGCAGCGCCAGAAGCGCCACCCAGCACGCTCGAGGATCCGCTGGCGGTGCATGTCGTCGTTCCATCGGTCAGGGCCATGGAAGCGGTCACCGTCGCACTCGATCGCCAGCCGTGCATCGCTGCTCCCTTCGACTACAAGATCGATACGAAATCGTCCCACACGAACCTGTGGCGTTACGAGGTAGCCACGTTCGGTCAGGAGGTCATAGACATCACGCTCGAAGTCCGACTCACACCGGGTACGCGGATCCTCGGACGGCGACTCAGTTTGGGCAAATGGGGCCGCAAAGTGCATCACGAGGCTGCGGCGCAGTCGATCATTCTCACTCAGCTCCTCTGGGCTGATGGAGCGCACAAGGTACATACGGTCACGGGCGCGTGAGGCGGCGACGTTGAAACGTTGGGCGTAGGTGTCACGGGTAAGCGCAGTGATGCGCGTGTCACCAGGCGCAATGATCATCGATAAGAAGATGATGTCACGCTCTTTGCCCTGAAAGGTGCGTGCATCGCCGCATGCGATGTCGTGTCGCTGGAGCAGATCGAGGTCTACCTCACGGCTCAACTGCTCCCAGATGAGAAGGGCTTGTTTCTCCCCTTGGAGCGAGACGACACCGATCGAGCGTTTGGCAAAGCGTTGATCCCCGATAATCCGCTTGATCTCTTCAACAATGTATGTCGCCTCAGCTTGGTTCACATCACCCTGTCGGTGTCCATCCCGGATGAAGACATCGATGAGCGGGGGATCCAATCGCTCAGAGGCCCTCGGTAGCCTGAGTGGCTGGAGTTCGTGGTTGTAGAATTCACGCTTTGAGTATTCGATGATCGGGCCGACACAGCGAAAATGCTCCCTCAGCATGACCGAGCTCTTCGCGTAGACCACTTTGAAGAGATCGTAGACCGATCGTTCAGGCGACATCAGCGGCATGTAGGTCGCTACCTGATTGCTGAGGAAACGACCCATCAGGGTGCGAATCTTCTCCTCCTCAAGGCCTACCCCATCAGGAGAGACCTGTTTATCGTCACCTACGATCAGCACCTTCTGCGCACGCAACAGGGCTGGTAAGGCCGTTAGATCGGATTGTGATGCCTCATCAATGATGACAAGGTCGAAGTAGCCAAGTTCAGGGGCTAAGGACTCCGAGACGCGGTAGTGCGGCATGATCCAGCATGGCACCGCCGCGTTGGCCGTTGCAGCCGCTTTTCGGGCGTCTTGACGGTAGCGTACTGCACGTTTTCCAGTGCCTTTCCCAATGCGCTGAATGGCACTCAGGTATGCCTGTAGCGCGGATCTGACGCTCGATGATGTGTTCTCGGCAAGCTTGAGCCAGGTACGTTTGACCACCAGGTCTTGATAGGCTTTGGCCAGATCGGCCGCGACCACATGGCGGTTTGTAGCAAGTTTTTTCAGCGCTGCGTGAGCATCGATCGCCTGCAAGTGGGTTGCCAAGCGTCTGAGCCGCCAGCTCTGTCGCCAGTTGGTTGGAAGGAGGTGATCGCCTAGTTCAGGAATCGGTTGACATAAATCAGTGGCATAGCTGGGTGCCCCCGACTCCGCTACCAGTCTTGTCACACGCGCAACGGTATCGAGTTGTGGGCGCAATCCGTGGATACGCGAGAGCTCTGCCAGCAAACCTGACCAACAAGCTTGCATAGCGCTATCGCGCACTTCCGGACGACCTAGGGTTTCGTTGAAGAATGCCCGTATCTGGTCGACAACCGGTCCACTGCAATGCTCCACAATGCTGCGCACCTGCTCATGCTGGGCCCAAACGGTTGCTAGTTGGTACCTGGTCAGATGGTTCTGTAGGGCCTGATCGAGTTCGGTGAATGTTGCAGCGTTTGCAACGACGTGATCAACATCGCTCCACGAGGGAAACAGACCCTTTGCGAGCAGCAATACCTGTTGCTCTAACTGGCTCTCCTGCTCAATCCGCTGGAAGATCTGGTAGTAATTCGATGCTTGCCGTCCACCTTCAGGGATCATGTCAACAATGGGCAGACCCACTTCGGCTGCGATCTCATTCCAGCGTATGCTCAGCGTTCTCAGGGTTTGCAGCAGGCGTAGGTAGTGAGCGACGTGGTCCCAATCATCACTGCTAGAGGGTTGGCTGCCCAAGATCTGAATAGCGCTCAGTAGCTGCTTTTCTGCCGCTTTACCAAACCAACCGGCAATCCCAAACGGGCTTCGGCCTGCGGCCAGGTTGTTCACGGCCTCTACAATGGTCTTATGCGTTTCGATACCCTCTGGTGTGGATACTGGTTGGCGCAAAAATGCTCTACGCTGCTCCTGGGCGGCAGCTAGCTCTTCCCCAAGCTGGTGAAGCAGGTCTACGATGGCCTGTTCGGACCGGCTAGAGAGGTAGCTCTTCACCAGATCAGGCCACGCTGCGTTGAGGGCATGCCGTTCGGTGCGGAGCATGCTAAGGCTGTTGACGTAACCCTGCAGCGCCTCGGCCCTCTCTATCGTCTGCTGCTTGGTGTTGATCAGCTGAGGCACCCGACCAGTCTCAACCGCTTGTTGCAGCTGTTCGCGCACCGCGAGCTGTTGATGTATGTGCAGCAGCTCCATCGCGTCGGGAAACGCATCGAGTTGGGGCAGCAGCGCGTTCAAATAGACGATGTCCTGGCCCAGCCTGCTACGTGCATCGCGTAGTGCAACGATATCTGCATCCGTAAAGCGCGGCTCAAACTCGGCACCGATGTCGATCGCGTCACTGATCCACTCGTACTGACCCTCATGCGCCACGAGCTCATGAGCGGCAGCGTTCGCATCCAGTTCTCCTGTGTCGATCGTGATATTGCGCAGATTCTTTGTCGCCCACGCTGAAATCTCTCGGTCGATCTGGGTAATCTTGGTATGGAGTAGTTCAATCGACTCTTCGAGATGGTGAATCTCTCGAGCGGTAGCTGTGCGATCAAGGCTCTGAACCTCTGAGGCGATCTTTTCGATCGCATGCCCAAACTTTTTTAGCCCGTCGTGCTCACTCGTGAGGAGTGATACAGCCAGTGGCCGTAGCGCGTCAGGCAGTTGGGCTTGAAGCACCCCTAGGGCAGGATCCTTCATCGATGTGACCAGCACGCGCTTGCCGTGGGCCAGAAAGTGGCAGATCACGTTGGCGATGGTGTGGGTCTTACCTGTCCCTGGTGGCCCTTGGACGACTACCCCATCATAGACCGTGAGCAGTTGAATAATCCGTACCTGCTCATCGTTGAAGGGCTTGGGAAAGTAGAGATCCTGGGCCGTTTGGTGGCCATGCCCTGCAGCGGCATGATTGCTTGCTGAGATACCTCGGAAGGTGGGCAGTGTCACCTCCGGATTGTCTCTATCCGGCTCGGTCACCATTGCCGCGACGGCAGGAGGAAGGATGTCCAGCTGTCTCACAGCCTGCTGGAGGCGCTCCAGATCTTGCAAGTAGGCGCTGTTCGTGCGTGGCCTCGCGAAGAGTACCCACGTGTCTGTTATCTTGAGGCTATCCTCCGCTCTCGGCAGCGTACGTTCGTTCGAACGTGATGGCCAGTAGACGCCATTGCCATCAAGGTGCGAGACGGACGTCCTCAGGATTGGTTCGTACGTCGCACGGTCGAAGGGGGAAAAGGTGCTAGGTAGTTCAGCAAAGAATACTTTTGCCGCTTGTTCGAGGTTTGGCACGCCAGAGTTACTCTGGGCCACATACCAGTCGAGCTCGACTCTGGGGTCACGGTCGCGTGGCCGTACCTCGAGTGCGGAGGTGAGTGGGTTGAGGCTGAGTTCGGCTAATCTACTGATCAAGGGGTAGCTCACCGTAGTGCCACCATGCCTCCATATTCCCATCCCAACACCCCAGACGAGCTCCAACTGCGCTTCGATGATCCCACCCTCCAGCTGCTGCTTGAGGGTAAAGAGCTTTGTATAGAGCTGAATAGTCTTGCGCCGGAGGCGCTCCTGAGTCGCCCAGGGGATCCACGCTTCCTGCATGTAGGTATTGAAGAGCGTACGAACCCGCACGGCTTCTGGATAGTCGCTCAGCAACACAACCGCGTCCGGGCTGATCATTGAGCCTCTGCCGAAGCTTCCCTCGGCGCTGTGCGTCTTTGCGGCAATCAGTGCCGATCCGCGCAGTGATGCCCTGAGCGTTGGCGTACTATCCGGGTTCTGCGTCACCTCGATCCACGGTTGTAGCCATTGACTGGTTACCGCTGGTGATCTAGTCTCGTGCAGTCGATCGATCGCGAGCCACAGCTCATCATCGTCATCTACCCTGGATGGATTGAGATGAACCCCGGGCAACCCCTGGAGTTCGTGCTCGTGGAGCGCGAACTGTCCATGGCTATCGATCGTTGCTGCTGGTCTGCCCCGCAAGCGGGCCGATTGATGGCAAAAATCAATCAATGAAGCGAGACGTTCTTGTTGGAGGGGTAACTCTTGTTCCATGGTTGGGTTGGGGACTTTTTGTGGAGGGTGGTGGCCTTCCATTCAGATCGTTGCAGCACTTACCCATACCATTGCTGTCGGCGTGAACCACGCCTCGCGTACAACATCGTCACAAATGTGACACATGCTTATAGGTGCACAAAACTGCAGCAGTTTTATTACTACTAAGCCACGTTTTCAAAAAAGTAAGAAGCAGTAAAAATAGAATCAGAGGAGCGGCTTTTATTATAGCCGATTTGACACGCGGTGATTCGGGCACGCTGCTCGTGGCTATGTTTGACTTTAGTGATTCAGATCGGCAGGTCTAGGCATGCTGCAAACCGGTTTGACCTTCTGTGATGAGCTCTTCCTCTACCAGTATTACTGCGTGAGGGTATGCTACAATCGCTGTGCCCTTTCTGTGGCACCTCTGCCACTCCAGCGGTTGGTATCGAAGGTTGTAAGCAACGGGGGTATTGGCCACCGCAGATGAAAACGACGCGCTACTTCGACGCGACAAGAGTACGCCCCGATCGTGCTGGAATCAAAGATGAGTGGATTCAGCGGGTGATCGACCACCCAGAGTACCAAAATATCCAGGTCGATGGTCGCATTAGGTGCTGGGGCTGAATTGCAGAGGTAGACAACAAGTACCTTCGCGTCGTCTTATTTTATTGCCCGACCAGGAGACGGTGCACAATGCATTTTTTGCTCGGGGGTTCAAGCCATGAAAGTTCACTACTTCAAAGAGACTGATACGCTATATATAGAGTTTCAGGGCAGTGAGATCGCCCAAACGTGCGATCTGGATGAAAACACCCTACTGGATTTAGATGCTGATGGCAATGTATGCGCTATCACTTTTGAGCACGCCAGCCAGCGCACTGATCTCAGCCGCCTGCAAGTTGTAGGTATCGCAGCACAGACCG
>CAIWUD010000314.1 GCA_903915775.1 uncultured Chloroflexota bacterium
AACCCTCCCGTATGCTGGCCACGCTCATGTACAGTAGGCCGTACCCAAAGCTGAGATCACCGAGTGCCTGCTAGGTGTCTGTGCCATTCCTGAGCTTCAAAGCGTTGCTGCTCGAACCACGCTGGTCGTCGTCGGGCGAGGGGACGTCGTAGCGATGCGCACCGCTGATGGTGGCGAAGCGCAGCAGGCAGGGTTGCTCGGCGACGACAACGCACAGGAGGGTGTCGTCACAGCAGGCCTTCAGGCCTCCACCATAGATCGCCGAGCGCGGGTCAGGAAGGCGTCGATCGCGGCGCTGTCGGGCTGCTCCGGCAATGCGCTGACAGCATAGGCTGCGTCGAACGCCTGGTGCAGCGCCAGCCGCCAGGCGTTCACCTCGGCCCAAGACAGTTCGCCGCGCTTGATCGCCAGTAGCTGCGTGCGGTGCTCGCTGACCCGCACCGGAATCGTCCCCTCGCGTAGGGCAATAATGCCGCTGAGCAGCAGGCGGATGAGATGCATGGCGTGTTTGTTCCGCACCGCGCCGTGGGTGCGCAGGTCCTGCTCGATGCGGCGGAACTGCGAGAGCACGTAGCCGTTGTAGGTCTGGTAGAGCTGTTTCGACAGGAAGCGATCGCGCATGCCGCGCAGCTCCTCGGCCAGCGGCGTCGCGTGCTCGACCAGCGGCGTATAGAGACACTCCAGCATGTTCGGGTTCGCCTTCAGCGCCAGGCGCAGGAACTTCTCCAGTTCCCAGTAGGTCTCCTGGGCGGTGTGGTCCTCGATCTGCTCAGGCAGACCGGCCAGCGACCAGTGCAGTCGTGCCGGCGGTAGGTAGAACCCACGTCGGTCGGTATCGGAGGTGTCGTCGTCGAGGCCGTAGGCGCGCGAGCCGATCACGCAGCGGTAGATGATGAAGGGCCGCAGGGCATCGGGCGCGGGTGCTGCCGGCAGCACGCCCTCGCGCTGCTGGGCCTTGCGGATGGAGAGCTCATCACGGCGCAGCGCGACCTCCCGTCCGGCGGGGAGGCGGACGATATAGGCGCCGCCCTCAACCTGCTCGGGCACGGCGACTACCACTCCCACCGCACCTGCTGGGGCCAACTCGACGCCGGCAGCGTCGCGCACGGCCACGCGGGCAACCACCTGGGTACCGGCGGGGATGGTCAGTAGCGGATTGGGTAGGTCGCTCATGGTCGCTTTCTCGCTTGCTCGGCACTACCGCATGCGTGACGCTGATGCCTAAAAGGGGGTATCATTGGTTCACATCCGACCAAGGAGAAACCGACGAAGACCCCGAAGTCATTATATCCGAGCGAACGCAGCATGGACCATCCCGATGGGCTCGCTCCGCACGCTGATTGAGCGTGAGAACGACCCAGCGACGACCATCATCACTAGGGTATGGTAGCCGTGCACTTCACTGATGACCTTCGAGCATGCGGCTTCGCAACAGGATTGGCGCGCTCTAGCGATAACCTTCCAGGCCGTGTCTCCGCTGCCCACATGGTGCTGACGATCCGTATTGGGGGTATCATTACTACCCAGGCTATTCTAGATACAGGCTCACCCTGGTGCATCCTGAATCCTGACATGGTGGCGATTCTTGGTGATCTGGTCGAAGAAACGCACGTGCCGACCGAGTCGCTGCTCATTCGCAGGATCCACTATCAGGGGCGGTTCGCTCGGGTTGCGATACGACTTTTGGTAGAGGCCGGTACCGATCTCGACGTCGAGGCAACGGCATGGGTACCCATCCTCTCTGTCGGAGCAGCGTGGGACGTGCTAGACTTTATCGGACTGGAAGGCTTCCTCCAGGTCGTGCGCTTCGCCGTAGATCCTCGGGAGAATATGCGGTATGTTGCTGGGGCGTAAGACCGATACGATGCGTGCGACGGCAGCAAAAGGAGCGAGTGTGGAGACCTCCGAGATTGTCTACACAACCCGGCTTGACGGCATAGATTGGGCTGCGC
>CAIWUD010000315.1 GCA_903915775.1 uncultured Chloroflexota bacterium
ACACGCTCCCCGGGAGCGCGGGCGGCTCGCCCGCAACCGTCCTACGGGGGGCACCCATCTCGGCGAAGCCGTCCTACGGGAGGCACCCATCTCGGCGAAGCCGTCCTACGGGAGGCGCCCATCTCGGCGAAGCCGTCCTACGGGAGGCGCCCATCTCGGCGAAGCCGACCTACGGGGGGCGCCCATCTCGGCGAAGTCGTCCTACGGGAGGTGTGGAGGGCGAAGCCCTCCACAAAACCCCTCAACCTAGCCCTGCTACTGCCAGACCATCACGTTGGCGTAGCGAACATCGAAGCAGACCTTTCGGTAGCGTAGTATGGAGCAGCGCTGCAGAGCAGCCTAACCATGGAGAGCTCACCAATGGAGTACGAGCAGAGCGAAGAGATCAAGTTACTCCGCCAGACGGTACGGGATTTTGCTGACAAGGAGGTACGCCCGATCGCGCGTGCGATCGACGAAGAGGAGCGGGTACCGATCGAGTCATTCAAGAAGGCGGGCCAACTCGGGCTTCTGGGCATCCCCTTCCCCGAGCAGTATGGTGGTGGTGATATGGGCATCACCGGCTACTGCATCCTGATGGAAGAGCTCAACCGTGTTTGTGCCAGCCACGCGACGATCATTGGCGCTCATGCCCAACTCGCCGCAATGAGCGTATTCCTCGGCGGTACCGAAGCGCAGAAGCAGCACTACCTTACGGGCATGAACGAGGGACGTCTGGTTGGTGCCTGGGCTCTCACCGAGCCAAATGCCGGTAGTGACGCGGCGCACATCACTACCAGTGCCGAGTTGCAAGGTGATGAGTGGGTGATCAACGGGCAGAAGATCTGGATTACCAACGGAAGCTTTGCTGATGTGATCATCGTGCACGCCGTCACCGACAAGAGCAAGGGGGCACGCGGTGGGATCAGCGCATTTATTGTCGAGAAGGGGATGCCCGGCTTCCATGTGGGTAAAGTTGAGGACAAGATGGGGCTCAAGGCCTCACATACTGCCAGCCTCTTCTTCGAGAACCTGCGTGTACCGGCCGCTAACCTCCTCGGTGGCGTAGGCCAGGGCTTCCAACTCGCGATGAAGACGCTGGATATTGGGCGCTGTGGTCTCGGCGGGAGCAGTATCGGTGCGGCCAAAGAGGCATTTGAGCTTAGTCGCAACTATGCGATTGAACGCCAGCAGTTTGGACGGCCCATCGCCGAGTTTCAGACCATCCAGTTCAAACTGGCTGAAATGGCGGTCAAGATCTACACGATGGAGCAGATCGTCTACGACTGCGCCCGTAAGGTCGACGCTGGCAAGAACGCGACGCTCGAAAGCAGTATTGTGAAGCTCTACTGTACCGAGATGGCTAGCCAGGTGATCGACGAAGCCATCCAGATCCATGGGGGCATGGGCTTCTCACGCGAACTGCCCCTGGAGCGTATGTACCGTGATGCTCGGGTCACCCGTATCTTCGAAGGTACGAACGAGATTCAGAAGAGCGTGATCGCTACAGAGCTCTTCAAGCAGGTTGGCTACCGTATCAATCGCCACTAGGAGGAGTGCTCTCTCTCCCCTGAGCTCAGGCTGCGCTGAATCCGGTTGAGCGCCTGTTCAATACGTTGCAGCGCAGCCTGAGTCTGATCGTCGTGCGGTAGACGCGCTGGTTGGCGCGCCAGTTTCTCCAGGGCCGCTGCAACGTCGTGCAGGTAGGCCAAGGCGCGGATTGCCTCGATCGGTTGAGGAGTGGCTACCAACTCATGCCCAGCAGCCAGCAGCGGAGTTCCCCCCTCCCACCCCGCATAATTCGGGTTATCCACATGTTGGTGATAGGTTTCACGAACTGGTCGCCGCGCCTGTTTAATATCGGCTACCCTTG
>CAIWUD010000316.1 GCA_903915775.1 uncultured Chloroflexota bacterium
CAGGGCGCTCAGCGTACCGCTCTGCTCGGGGGTCGTGAAGCTGATGCTGAGCGTTGCCTCGGCACTGGTCATAGCGGCACGCGCAGCCTCCATCCTCTGCGCCAACTCCTCGGCACTGGGCAGGGGTTGGGTGCAGGCTGCGAGGGTTAGCAGGCCGATGAGGCTAAGTAGTAATAGGCTTAATCTACGCATCGTATGGGCTCCTCTATTTCGGCTGCGCCAGCGTGACGTTCTGGCGCTACCAGGGTTAGGTTGGGCAAGTGTGGAGGGTACAGCCCTTCACATCTCCAGTAAGGAGGGCAGCAACCTACTCTGTACCTTCATTATACGTCTGTCGGGGGTAACATGTTGAGGGAGAAACTTAGGACGGTCGTGGTAATCTGCCCACCTGAGCACCGCGGGGTAAGCCAACAGCTAGAGCACCGGGCCGGTAGCGTATAGTTACACTGAATTTAGATGCTACGATACGCCCAGCCGGTGGTAGGTCATGCCGCTGATCGTGAAGCTACAGCGACCATGGGTGTCAGCCAGGAGGGTGATGCGTTCGCCGCTGGATCGTCCGCCGCGTACGATGTAGCGTTGTGACTCATCGCCATCAGGTTCGAGCAGAGCTGGTGCGTGGGTTGCGTAGTCACTCAGTGGTGAGCGTTCGAGGCGCAAGGTAGCAGCACGGTAGGTCAGCATGACGAAAATACCGGGGAGCGACTCATAAAGTCCTAGGAAGGGAGCGATAGTAGGAGGTGGCGGCTCGACCGTTGCACGGGGGGAAGGGGATGGCACGGGAGGTAAGTGGGGTGAAGGGCTAACCTGCCCGTCGATCAGCAGATCGGCCACTTCCGAGGCCAGGCCAAGCAGGCCAACGTGGGGCCAGACATTACCGAGACAGATGACACCAACGCGGTGGGATGGGGAGAAGAGCAGGTAGGAGGTATAGCCGAAGATACCACCGCCGTGGCCTAGGTAGGCGCGACCGGTGGTACAGGTGGTACGCCAGGTCATGCCGTAGCCGATCGAGCCATCGGCTTCGACGTAGCATGGTTGTTGTGACTCGGTAATGGTCGTACCGCGCAGAATCTGGCCAGGGCCCCGTGCCGGAGCATCAGTGCGAAACTGCTGAGCGACCCAGCGGGCGAGGTCGTTGACTGTGGTGTAGAGTTGACCGGCGGCAGCTATACCACCGATGTCGGGCAGTGGTGCACGGCGCAGCTGATCGCTAAAGAGTGACGGGAAGTAGCCGACCGCAGCAGTAGCGAGTTGCTCTGCTGTAGGCGTAAGCGTGGTGGCATGCATGTCCAGGGGCGCGAGAATCTCCTGACGCAGGTAGTCGGCGTATGGCAGACCACTCACGCGGGTAACGACCTCACCGAGCAGACCGAAGGCAAGGTTCGAGTATTTTGCCGCCGAGTCTTGTGGAATGGTAATCTCAGTCGCTGGCAGTGCGGCGAGCAGCTCATCCCGTGTCGGAAAGCGTCCAGCCGACCAACTCGGCAGCGGCGACTCGCTACACAAGCCGCTATGGTGGGTCAGCAGCCGCCGAATTGTCACCCCGTGGCGGGTACCAGCGCGTACACGCACCGCCACGAACTCGGGGAGGTAGTGCTCAAGAGGGTCATCGAGCTGCAACTTCCCCGCATCACGCAACTGGAGGATGGCCGCAGCAGTAAAGGTTTTGGTGATCGACGCGATACGCACGTGTGTATCGGGATCGATAGGGCGATCACAACCAACTTCTGCCGTCCCGTAGCTAGCCGTCCAGGCCAGTTCTTGATCGATGACCATACCAACAGCGAGCCCTGGGAGGCTCAGGCGCTCAGATTCGTGGCGTAGATGACTATCGATAGCTTCCATGCGGGCCGTGGTGAGCAGGGTAGTCATGCTGGTTATCCCTCGGGGTCTTGCGGGGTTGCTCGGGTAGAGG
>CAIWUD010000317.1 GCA_903915775.1 uncultured Chloroflexota bacterium
CCGTGTACCCGAGGGTCCTGGGCTCGGGGTGAACCTTGACCCTGATCGACTCGCCTACCATGCGCGGCTCTACGAAGAGAAGGGTGATGACGTAGAGTTCTTCGACCCGGTGCATCGGCCAAACTGGTCGCCGCACCTCCCTCTCTGGTAGGAGCGCGTGATGGGCCTGGCTGCACTCGCGCGACCATTTATCGTCTGCGTACTCACCGATCGCACCATCGATGCGGCGGTCGCGACGATGCGCCTAGCCCGTCTTGACGGCGCCGATGCCTATGAACTGAACCTGCCGCTGCTGCAGGATGGCTCGCCCGAGCGCCTCCGGGCGCTCTTCACCTCTGCGGCTCGTCCGGTCTACACGAGTTGCCGCCGCCGTGCGTTCCTGCGGGTCTACGGTGCTGATCCCGACCAGTTGCCGCTGTGGGACGATACCGAACGCATGGCGCGACAACTGGCTGCCCTCCAACTCGGATCAGTGGCGATCGATATGGAGTTGGACTGCTTCGATCCCAGGCCCGCACCGCCACTCGGTACGGCTGAGGCCGCCCAGATAGCCGATCTCCCCGGTCCACCATTTGAACTCACCGATGATCCTGGGGCGGTAACTCGTCAGCAGCAGATCGTTGCGACTGCCCATGCGGCAGGCGGAGAGGTGATCCTCTCCTGTCACACTGGACGCCCCCAGTGCAGCACCGATCTGGTACGCATCGCCTGGGTCGCCGCTGCACGAGGGGCGGATCTGGTCAAAATTGTCACCCCCTGTCCACAGATGCGTGATCTGCTCGATCTCTTCGAGGCCACTGCCCGGCTGCGTATCGAACTACCGATTCCCTTCACGTTGGTTGGAGCGGCGGCGTGTGGCTCCCTCAGCCGTACCATCGGTCCGACCTTGGGTTCGGGTTGGGTGTTGGCACAGCAAACCTTCGTTTCCGGCGGTTTCCACGAGCAACCGCTGGTAGCTCAAGCCCGTGAGATCTTGCGCCTGATCCCCTGGCGCTACTGAACATGTGATGGAGCGTGCCTATGTCGCGAAGGCATGGTTCAAATCAGCTCAAGCAGTCCGTGGATGGTCTGGAGGGTGAAGTGCTCCACAGGCCACCCCGTATCGCGATCGCCGAATTGAAGCAGGAGAGCAACAGCTTTGTCCCTACGCAGACGACGCTCGATCAGTTTCGCGACTTTCACCTCTGGTATGGGGCAGATCTGATCGCCGGTCTGCGTGATACGAACACCGAGGTGGGTGGCTTTCTCGATCGTGCCGCTGAGCAGGGTTGGGAGGTGGTGCCCCTCCTGGCAGCTTTTGCCATCTCTGGTGGCCCGCTGACGACGGAATGTTTCACCACACTGCGGAACGATCTCCTCGCACGCCTGGCTGCCGCTATGCCCCTTGATGGCGTCCTACTCGCGCTGCACGGGGCCATGCTCGCCGATGAGCATGACGATCCCGATGGAGCCATCCTTGAGCAGGTACGTGCCCTGGTCGGGCCAAAAGTTCCCATCGCGGTGAGCCTGGATCTGCATGCGAACCTGACACCGCGGATGGTTGCGGCAGTCGATGCCATCGTTGGTTTCCGTACCTGCCCCCACATCGATCAGCGGGAGACCGGACAGCGTGCGGCGAACCTACTCATGCGCCTGCTCAATGGTGAGCCACTGGCCATGCACATGGTCAAACTGCCGATGATTACGCCTGCCTCACTGCACATTCACGATCAGGAGGGGCCGTACAAGCGCTTGCTGGATGCGGCAAGGGCGCTCGAGCAGGGTTCCGTGTTGGCGACAAGTATCTTCACCGTTCAGCCGTGGCTCGATATTCCTGAGCTTGGCTATGCAACCCTGGTCGTGGCCGAGCAGGCCGCAGTCGCTGTGCAGAGCACGGAGGAGCTCGCTCGTATGGCGTGGAGTGAGCGCCACGCCCTTGCCGCCGCTGAGCTCGTTCCCCCAACTGAGGCGATCCAGCGCGCCCTGGCTCAGCCTCATGGTCCAATCGTGCTCTCCGATCTGGCCGATGGTACCGGTGCTGGCTCACCCGGTGATGCCACTGCCGTCCTCGCAGCACTCCTCGAGGCCAAGCCCGATCGTCCGGCGCTGATCTGGATCTATGATCCGGAAGTCGCCGCTGCAGCAGCTGCGATTGGGGTAGGTGGCACGATTGACACCCTGATTGGTGCGAAACGTGATACCATCTATAACCAGCCGGTGCGTTTTGTTGGCAAGGTGGAGCTCGCTCGTTCGGCCAGTTATACTTTTGGTGGCCAAGGTTATACCGGGATTCAGATGGATATGGGCCTGAGTGTGGTGTTGCGCCACGGCCAGATCCAGCTGCTCGTGACGAGTAAGTCGGTGATGACCGTGGATCCAGCCCTCTTCCGCGCCGTTGGCCTCGAACCGGGTAAGGCCCAGATTGTGGTTGTGAAGTCCCACATTCAGTTTCGCGCTGGGTATTCCGGGCTGGCCCGTGGGATTATCATGCTCGACTCGCCTGGAATGAGTAGTGACCACTTGGTAGCGCTCGGCTTTCGCCGCGTCGATCGTCCACTCTTTCCGCTCGATCCAGACGTTGTTTGGTCGGTGTGACGGATCTTTGCATCCCAACCTAGAGAGGACCTCATGAAACTACGTAGCCAGAACTGGTTCAGTGGCGTCAGTTTGAACACCTTTGTTCACCGCTCATGGACGGGTGCGCAGGGCTTTTCACGCGACGTCTTTGATGGGCGTCCGGTCATCGGGATCTGCAACTCCTGGAGCGAGCTCACGAACTGCAACGCCCACCTGCGGATGGTGGCCGAGGCGGTCAAGCGTGGCGTTTGGGAGGCGGGTGGGCTGCCACTCGAGTTTCCCACTATCTCGCTCGGTGAGGTGCTGGTGAAGCCGACCACCATGCTGCTGCGCAACCTCATGGCCATGGATGTTGAGGAGGCGATCAAGGGCAACCCAATTGACGGTGTGGTACTGCTCTGCGGCTGTGATAAAACGACGCCAGCCCAGTTGATGGGGGCGGCCAGTGCCGATCTACCGGCCATTATGGTCCCTGGCGGACCGATGCTCAAAGGGAATTGGCGTGGGGAAGAGATCGGTTCAGGTACCGATGTCTTTCGCTTCTGGGACATGGTACGTAGTGGGCGCCTGAGTGAGGAGGAGTTCTGTGCGATCGAGTCGGCCATGCACCGGAGTGCCGGTCACTGTATGACGATGGGAACTGCTAGTACTATGACTAGCCTGGCCGAAGCCCTCGGCATGACCCTTACTGGCTGTGCGAATATCCCAGCGCCCGACTCACGGCGCATGGCGATCGCCCAGCAGACTGGTCGACGGATTGTAGCCATGGTTCAGGAGGATCTCCGACCCTCGCAGGTATTGACCCGTAATGCGTTCGAAAATGCGATCAGGGTCTTGATGGCGATTGGTGGGTCGACGAATGCCCTGATTCACCTGAAGGCGATCGCCGGGCGTTTGGGCGTGCCCCTCGAGCTCGACGACTACGACCAGTTCGCACGCACGACGCCGCTCCTGCTCAATGTGAAGCCTTCAGGACGCTACCTGATGGAGGATGTCTTCTACGCCGGGGGGGTTCCGGCGGTGATGGCTGAACTGGGCGATCTCCTTCACCTGGATGCCATGACGGTCACCGGAAAGAGTATGGGCGAGAATCTGGTGGGGGCGGTGGTGCACAACCGTGATGTCATCCGCCCACGGGATGAGCCGATGGCTACCGAGGGTGGCCTAGCGGTGGTGAGGGGTAACCTTGCCCCACGGGGTGCCGTGATTAAGCAGAGTGCGGCCACGCCACGGCTGTTACGCCATCGCGGACGGGCAGTGGTCTTCCCGAACCGCGATGATCTGCTGGCGCGTATCGACGATCCAGATCTCCCGGTTGATGCCGACAGCGTACTCGTGCTCCAGAATGGTGGACCGCGTGGGGCGCCAGGGATGCCTGAGTGGGGTCAGTTGCCCATTCCAGAGAAGCTACTCCGCCAGGGTATCACCGACATGGTGCGCATCAGTGATGCCCGTATGAGCGGCACCTCCTATGGGACGGTGGTGCTGCACGTAACCCCGGAA
Organism: uncultured Chloroflexota bacterium; assembly: GCA_903915775.1. Classification (GTDB taxonomy): domain Bacteria; phylum Chloroflexota; class Chloroflexia; order Chloroflexales; family Chloroflexaceae; genus Viridilinea. Next base: position 4,060 of record CAIWUD010000317.1, read on the forward strand.
GCAGCGATTGGTGGTCCACTCGCCGCGGTGCGTGACGGCGACTGGATCGAACTGGACGTTGCTCAGCGCCGCCTCCACCTCGATCTCCCTGCGGAGGAGATTGCTGCGCGCATGGCAACCTGGAGTCCACCAGAACCGCTCTACCAGCGTGGCTATGGCCGGCTCTTCCTGGAGCATGTGCTGCAGGCTGATGAGGGGTGTGACTTTGACTTTCTGCGAAAACTTCCCGATGCACCGCGTGATGATGTAGCGGCCCGCTTTGCGAAAATGGGCCATAGTTGAGGAGTACCATGGTAACATTCGATCGATCACGGCAGCTTATTGCTGAAGCTGTCCACCATATTCCAGGTGGTGTCAACAGCAACTACCGTTTGGGGATTTCACCGACACCGCTGGTTATCGACCATGCTGCGGGGCCCTACGTCTATGATGTTGATGGAAACCGCCTGATCGACTACTACCTGGGGATGGGTCCGATGATCCTCGGCCATAGCCCTGCACCCCTGCTCAGCGCGGTACGGGCACAGCTTGAGCGTGGTATCCTCTATGCTGGCCAGAGTGAGGTGGAGTTTGAGGCTGCCCGCCTCGTCTGCGAACTGGTGCCCTGTGCCGATATGGTGCGCTTCGGTGGCTCGGGTACGGAGGTGATCCAGGCGGCACTTCGCCTGGCCCGTGCCGCGACGGGCCGCGATCTGATTGTGAAGTTTGAGGGTCACTACCACGGCTGGCTCGACAATGTGCTGGTAAGCGTGAGTCCCACGCTGGAGCAGGCTGGTCCCTATGATGCGCCCAACGCGGTGCCAATGACGCCAGGGCAGGATGCAGGGGCGATGCAGCACCTGGAAGTCTTGCCGTGGAACGATCTGCCACTGCTCACGGCGCGCCTGCGTCGGGGCGATATTGCTGCCGTGATCATGGAGCCGGCCATGTGTAATACGTCGGCGATTATCCCCGACGAGGGTTATCTGGCTGGTGTGCGCCAGATCTGCAGTGAGACCGGTACCGTGCTCATCTTCGACGAGGTGATCACCGGCTTCCGCGTGGCACCCGGTGGCGCCCAGCAGCGTCTCGGGGTTACCCCCGACCTAGCGACTTTTGGGAAGGCGATCTCGAACGGCTTTCCGGTGGCGGCTCTCGCCGGCAAGGCTGAGTTGATGGAGCAGTTCTTTACCCGGCGGATCATGCATGGCGGTACCTACAACGCTGGTCCCGTAGGCATGGCAGCTACCGTTGCGACCCTGCGCGCACTCCGTGATGATGGAGTCTTCGAGCAGACTGAGCGTGCCGGACGCCGCCTGATGGAGGGGATCGATCACGCGCTCAACCGGGCCGAGATCCCTCACCGTATCCAGGGCTTCCCGCAGATCTTCCACGTGGCTCTCGGCACCGAAGAGCCAATCAGAGACTACCGTAGCTCTCTTCACGCCGATAAGTCCGCCTACGTACGGATGACGACCGCTCTGCTGCAGCATGGGGTACGCGCCCTTGAGCGTGGTGCATGGTTCCTCTCATCTGCCCACGACGACGCAGTCATCGACGAGACCATCGCCGCAGTGCAGACCGTGGCTGCTCAGTTGTAGCCCTACGGGAGGCGTGGAGGGCGGAGCACCTCCAACTGAGCCTGACGGGAGAGCGAAGCCCTCCGCAAAAACCTCCAACTGAGCCTGACGGGAGGGCAGAGCCCTCCGCAAAACCTCTAACCGAGCCTGACGGGAGGCGTGGAGAGCGAAGCCCTCCACAAAAACCTCCAACCGAGCCTGACGGGAGGCGTGGAGGGCG
>CAIWUD010000318.1 GCA_903915775.1 uncultured Chloroflexota bacterium
GATCCGACTGCGGCAGTGGCGTATCCTCCGCCGCCCAAGGGACGATCTTCTCCGACCCGGTGTTGAGGCTCGCCGCAGTGGTATCGGAGAGTGGCACATTGTCCCAGAGTTCAGCCGGATACTGCGCCCAGACGCGAGCGAAGTTCGTGCCCCAGAAGGTCGCCCAGGGAAGGCCGCTGACGATCAAAAAGATCACGACGAGCGAAGCCCAGAAGCCGGGCACCGCGTGCAGGTCACGCCAGAAGAGCCGCCGATTCTTCGTGGTGAGGCGTGGTAGCAGCACCCCCCAGATCTTCGAGCCCTTGCGCGGCCACCAGAGGTAGAGTCCGCTGATGGTGAGGATCAGGCCCCAGCAGGCGGCGAGCTCGACGAGATAATCGCCGCTGTCGCCGAGCAACAGGCTGCCGTGCAACTGAACCGCCACCTCCTGTAGATTCCAGTCATCGTTGCGCTCGCCGAGCACTTCGGTGGTGGTGGGGTTGACGAACACCGAGCGCGACTCGCCGCTTGCAGTGCTGATCTTCACGATGGCACTGCGATCCGCCGCCTCCGTGGTCTGAAACGCAGTCAGGGTCGCGCCGGGGTACTGCGCCAGCACGGCCGCGATGAGGACGCTTGGCGGCTGAGTGGTTGCCGCAGGAGCGACCCGAGTTGGGTACATCAAATCGTCCAGCTGTGGTTTGTAGAGATAGATGATGCCGGTGACGGCCAGCATCAGCATGAAGGGGACTACAAACAGGCCGGCATAAAAGTGCCAGCGCCAGATCAGGCGGTAGAGGCGGGACGTGGTCGCGCTCTCGCTGCCCGGGGCGGTATCAGCCGCCGGCAACGCCGGCACTGTCTCGGTGATGGTCGACATAGTGAAGGGGAACTCCTATGATAGAGGCGGCGCAGCCTACGCAATGCCCCACCAGGGACGCCCGCGGCGGCGGCACCATCGTGGATATCGCTGCGTGCTTGAGCGACGCACGCCCAGCGGCGATCGCCCGTACGAGGCGGTCGGAACGAAGAAAGGTATCTGTAGATGTGAGATGGTCTTGCGGTTGGGAGGAGCGTTATGCAGCGCGTGGTGGGGGAACGGCGGGGGGCGTGTTCCTGCTGGAGCAGTGTACATCCAGCGGTTGGAGGAACGCTATGAGGAGCACAAGGAGGGGGAGCGCGATTGTCGCAAGGGCAATACCCTCATGAACCGCGCGCGGCGGGGCGCTGGTGGCAGCCGGTTGCGTGGAGATGCGCTCTGCGGTCATCGTGGCGGGTGGCCCACTCATCAGCAGCGACATATCACACAGATAGAAGGAGATGCCGCTGGTGCCGGTTTCGTGGGCATGCCCCCGGTGCGACCATGCATCTATCACCGCGCAATGGATTAGGCAGGTGAGCGGGTTGAGCACGGCGAGGGTGAGCACGATGAAATACGCAAGGCCCGGCGAGAGTCTCGTCGAGCCAGATGACGACCAGCGTCGATTCCAGCGGCAGCAAGCCGAGCGCCACATACGTTGCGTATTCCTTCACGAATGTGGCGATTATACCAACCCTCTGATCGTGTGTAAAGGCCTGCTTCGGGTAGGGCCACGTCAGAGTGGTAGAGCGCCGATGAGCGTGAGGGTGGCGACCACGGCGGATCAGGACGGTGAACTGCAGCGCGGGCGCGCTTCCAGACCACATCCAGGCGGTCACGAATCATGGGTGCCCCACTCAGGGTACACCCCTGCAGCCAGGCGCAGGCCTGCTGCAGCGCCGCCAGCGTCCAGCGGGTCTGGGGCTCTGTCCACATTGGCGTGGGTCACGCCGTGTCAGGTGCTGGATCTCCTCCTGCACGGCTTCCACCGTCAGGCCTTGAGGGGAAACAAGCGGGCTTGTGCCCGCGACCATCGCGTATGGCGAGCCCGTCAAGGCCCTCCGCGAGCCCGCGGTTCAACCACGCAGAGACCGTGTCAGGATCACGCGGGCAGAGCAACCCGCTTCGCGTAACCTCGGCGGGCCGCATCCCGTCGGCAATCTTCACGAAGGCAGCCGCACGTTCGCGGAGATAGGGGAGCGGCGCGTGATCGCGCAGGTCAACCAGCAACGCACGCTCTTCCTCCGTGAGGGCCAAGGTCCGGTGAGGGGGCATCTCAGCCCTCCAGGAACAAGCGCCCGTGGGCGCACGATTGCTTGGAAAAAGTATACCGGATGTAATGCTTAACGCCCATTAGCCCGTGCGGAGTGCTCACGTCATGCTAACTGTGCGCAAGCTGTAGCCCAATCGCCGGGTACAGGTGTGAACGAGCGCACCCCCATGCTATACTGAGTGCAGAATCCGACGCGGAGGCGGCACGATGCAACGGATCATCCAGTACCCCCACGACACCCTCTTCCGCAGTGTCTTCAGTGACCTCGCCGAGGCGCAGCGCTTCCTGGAGGTGCACCTGCC
>CAIWUD010000319.1 GCA_903915775.1 uncultured Chloroflexota bacterium
AGTGCGCCGAGCGGTCCGTAGGCGAGATGGTGGGGGTGAAAGAGCTCACGCCACGGTTTTTGCTCGACATCCAGAATGTACGAGAGGGCATCGTAGGTGTGGACATCACTGAGGGTCAGCAGGTAGATCGTGGCCCAGAGTGCGAAGGAGAGCAGCAGCAGTAGCCGCGCAGTCATTATAGACGCTCACAACAACTCCAGACGCAGCTGGTCGCCCAGCTGGGTACCGGTGGCGGCAATCATCCCGGTGGGTAGTTCGATCACGTAGCGGGCGCGCCTGGCCCCGGCAAATGGTCGGTTGGGCGGTAGATCCGCCCTCAGACCAACCACGCGGTTGTGGCGGTCGGCAAACAGAATATCGATAGGAAAGCGCATGAAGAAGCTATGCACACTCGAACAGGGCTCAATCAGCAGTGCTTCGCCGGGTGCTAGGGCCGAGCGACCGATCAGCCCACGCATGCGCTGGAGGAAGCCCCGTGCAACGAGGCACTGCTCAGCTAGGAGGAGGTTTCTGGTTTCGTTGTACACAGCTACCATGGGTTTGAGCCTCACCCGCCGAAGGCGCGCATCAGGCGGGGCACTGCGGGACCAAGGATCACTACAAAGAGGGCGGGGAAGATCAGAAAGACCATTGGGAAGAGCATCTTCACCGGTGCCTGCTGCGCCAGCGCTTCAGCGCGTTGGCGCCGCCGAATGCGCATCTGATCCGACTGTAGACGCAAGATATTGGCCATCGAGACCCCAAGCTGGTCGGCTTGAATGACTGCTGCGGTGAAGGTCTGGACATCCTCCACTCCGGTGCGTTGCGCAAGATCTTTGAGTGCTTCACGCCGGGTACGCCCCAGGCGCATATCGGAGAGCACCCGCTGGAACTCGCGACTCAGGGCATCGTCCCACTTCTGAGTAACGCGCTGCAGCGCCAGATCGAAGGCAAGGCCCGCCTCAACGCTGATGCAGAGCAGGTCGAGCGCATCGGGCATGGCCCTGCGAATAGCACGCTTGCGCCCGCTGATCTGACGCCTCAGCCAGAGCCCCGGCAGCAGGTAGCCCAGGATAAAGCCAATGGCAGTGTACAGGATCGCCTGGGTCATTGGCAACAACTGGGAAGTCAGGCCGATCAGGAGTGCACCCAGGATGAGTGACAGGAGCAGCCGTAGCCCCATGAACATCGCCGGGGTGATATTCCCAGGATTACCGGCCAGTTGGAGATTCACCCGTAGTCGCTCGGCACTCTGGCGCGGTCCATACCTACCCATGGTCGCCAGGAGTGCCCTCAGCGCCGGGAGCAGGACTCGCTCGTGGAAGGGCTGCTGCAACTCTAGCTCTTCCAGGGTCAGTTCGCGCTCGGTAAACTGGCTCAGGCGGTCACCAATCGCATCCGGTCGACGCCGCCAACTCAGGCCGACGATGATCAATCCCACCCCTACCAGGAGCACCAGGCCAAAGAGGAGCATCGGGTTCATGGCTACACCTCAATATCCATGATACGCATAATCACCACAAAACCGATTCCAATCATCACCAGCGATGTCACTGGTAGGCAACACCAGTGCTCGGGCGGTAGGCCAAAGCTAAAGATGGGCGCCATGTAGGTGGGATTGACCAACGAGATGAAGATGGCTAGGGCAATCGGTAGGCCTGTGATCACCCAGGCCGAGATGCGGCCCTG
>CAIWUD010000320.1 GCA_903915775.1 uncultured Chloroflexota bacterium
ACGACCCCAAAGCCACCGTAGCCGATCAGGTCATCAACTTGGTAGGGGCCGATCAACGCTCCGTGATCGTGTACGGAGAGCGCACGGGCAAGGTTCTGTCCGCACTGGGGGCAGAAGCGAGTTGCCTGGGAGTGCCGGGCACCGCAGCCTTGTTGGGTCGTGGGGTCGAAACAGATGAGCATCGTGCTGTCTTGAGTTGCGCGTTCAGGGTTGGGGGATCTGAAGATGGCACCATGCCTGAGGCACCGTCCCATTGATGATCATATGAACGCAACCGTGTAGCCCCTTCCCTGCCCGGGAGCGGTATTGGGGTCTACGGAGCGTGATCATTCTCCACGCACCGGCGTTGAGTCTACGCGGGAGCGTGGCAGGTATGGTCTGCTCGCCACGAGTCGGCGTAGGCACCGGGATGGTCTCGCAGGGGAGGGCACCAGAGCCACTCCGGCCACATGCCGTAGCGGAACTCGATAGTTGGCCGCCGAGCCTGCGCGAACTTGCAATGAGCCGGGATCTTGAGCGTACCCCTGGTGTGGCTCTGTCGCACATGGGCATCCGCAACGGATCCCGACGATCGAACCGATAGTAGAGACTCCGTCACTACAACTGAGGAGCCGTTTCACGCTCGGTGATCTGTAGTGGCTACCTGGCGGGTTGGTGCTCGTGATCGGGCTAGCGAACCTCGCCTACGCCCGAATTTCTTTCACGGTTGCACCGTCCCGTCTTCCCGCGCCCTAAACGCGAGCACCGTAGCTCTCTTCCCTTCAGGGCAGGGAGCTACGGTGTGGGGTCGGTAGCTTTCTTGTCTTCAGGCGTACCACTCGTGTTAGCCTGCTCCGTGTAGAGATTTGCCAATTGGCGAAGCATACTGAAGAGCTCAACATCGAGAATCACTCCCGTTGGGTAACCCTTCTGGGTCACGATGACCGGTTGACGGCTGGAGCGTGAGCGCTTGATCAGGGCGGCGAGTGATGCTGCAGCTTTGGAGATGGGTACGACACCCTGCTGCAGATCGACGTCCAGCGAGTAGTTCTTGCGATCAGGCATGGTCTTCCCCTCGGTGCATGAGCGAGCCGTACGCCGGGTGGCGACGACCAGTCGCCTTGGGTGGTCGTCGTCGTTCCACTTGCGTACTGCTCACAGCCAATACGTAGGATACGCGTCGACGAGTAAGCCAACATGCGAATAGAGCAAGGTGGCAATGACTCTTTAGATACTTCGTATACTACAACAAATGTGTATGTATTGTACACGATTGTTTACCGATTGATAGGGGTGTCATCGGCTTACTGGTACTTCATTCTTCACCCCGATGAGCAGTACACATTTCCCTTGCGGCTGGCCAGGGTACGGCCGGTGGCGGAGTGAACGCATCGCTTACCTAAGCACGCGACACTCCGCACCCTCATGCTGCTGTAACTCTCCTAGAGCGAGGGCATCTCACCCTCGTAGCGCCTCCCCGTAAGGGCAACCCCCTGTGGTTGCCCTGCCGTTGGCTCACCCTTCTCCCGGAGCGAGGGCGTCTCGCCCTCGTGGCGCCCCCCTGCACGGACACCCCCTGTGGTTGCCCTGCCGTTGGCTCACCCCAACGGTGAATACCCACACGCTGCTTCCGATTTGACACCAGGCGCAACGAGGTGCTATAATCCTAGGCGGAATTGTGGTGCCTGTAGCTCAATGGCAGAGCGCCTGACTGTGGATCAGGAAGTTGTGGGTTCGAGCCCCATCAGGCACCCCACCCAATAGCTGCAGCAGGGCAGCTGGTGAGTGGTCAACCAGAGGCTAACCGTCGTAAGGCGGCTGGCTTTTTTTGTGTCTGCGAGCAGCGCCCTCTGCGCATCCCCAGGCCCTAGCTGTATTGCTTCAGTACGTTAGCACATCTTGCCCCCACCCCAGCCCTTCCCCGTTGGGGGAGGGAGCCGGAATCCTCCCCTCAGCGGGGGGAGGTTGAGAGGGGAACATCTGCGCCAACCCTATAAAGCAGTACACCTAGCTCCTGGTCAGCGCGTAGACCGTGTCGCTCACGAGGCGCCGGAACGATTCGTTTTCGACAAACTGTCGGTAGACCTGCGTGTCCTCTTTGAGCAGCAGTTGCATCACCTTGCCGAGGGCCTGGTCGTGGGCTAGGCGTGCGGTGTGGGGTGTGTTCTCTTTGGCGTTCTGGAAGGCGCTGTCTGCCGCTACTTTGGGGGCGATGTCGTCGCGAATACGCTTGACGATGCGATCAGTGTCGCTGAAGAGGGTACCAAACTGCTCGTTGAAGCTCCTGAGGATGTTGCTCAGACGATCTAGCTCCGGCTCTGGCTTACGGCCGCCGCTCTCCGTGGGCAGCGCTGCGATCTCGGCATCCTGGTCCTCGAGCATGATCTTCAGGGTGGCCCTCTTCTCGACGCGGTAGCTCTCCATGTCGATCGCTTCGAGGATGCCCTTGGCATGATCCTCTTCCCGGGGGGCGGGTAGCTTCGGGGTGAGCAGGTTGAGGAAGATCGCGAGCTTCTCCCACGCGGCGTGGTGGTAGGTGATCACCGCGGAGAGGAAGGCGTAGGTGCGGCAAAATGCCTTGGCTTTGCCCTTGAAGTCGATCTGCCCCTCCTCGTCGAGTTGCTCGGTGTAG
>CAIWUD010000321.1 GCA_903915775.1 uncultured Chloroflexota bacterium
GTACCCCTCCGTACGGGCAACCCCCCGTGGTTGCCCTGCCGTTGGCTTACCTCGATCGTGAACAGGTACATCCAACCCAACCGTGGTTCTGCCTTCTGCGGGGAGGCGTGGAGGGCGCAGCCCTCCACAAAAGCATCCAACCCAACCGTGGTTTCGCCAGAGAGACGTGTGAACAAACACCTATAACGCATATGAAACCAGCGTATGTCACCATTTCGAACCTGATCATCGACGACATCGTTCTGGCCGATGGGCGCTCCTTCATGAATACCCTTGGTGGTGCAGGTACCCACACACTCGTGGGGATGCGCCCCTGGTCCGATGCGCTCGGCTTTGTCGCCTACCGTGGTGATGATTTTGCCGCTGAACATCGCGCCTTTCTCGAGGCAATGCGGATCGATCTGCGCGGCGTTGTGTTGCGCCCGGGCCATCCCACCGCACGAGCCTGGCAGCTCTTTGAGCATGACGAGCGACGGATTGAGATCTTTCGTACCAGTATCGATGAGTTCTACCACCTGCGGCCAACCTTCGATGACATTCCTGAGGACTACCTCCAGGCTAGGGGCTTCCACCTCCAGTGGGGGGCCCCCGATGATATGGTCGGCCTGATCACCCAGTTGCGCAGCGCTAATCCGAGCTGTAAACTTATCTGTGAGCCTGCGCTCGCTCACCTGGCCGGATCGCTCGAGGTCAACATACCGGTGCTCCGTTCTATCGATCTCTTCTCGCCGGATCGTACCGAATCTGAGGTACTGACCGGTAGTCGTGACATTGCCACGATCTTCGCCACCCTGTTAGGGGTGGGAACCCCACTCGTAGCCCTCCGTCTCGGTGCCGCAGGCTCCCTGGTAGGAACGGCTACGGGCGACTTCTACAGGATCCCGGCGGTTCCCCCAGCAGCCTTGGTTGATGTGACCGGTGCCGGTAATGCCTACTGCGGGGGCTTCCTGGTGGGCCTAGGACGTGGTGATCAGCCGGCTATGGCAGCGGCCCGCGCAGCAGTGAGTGCAAGTTTCGCCATTGAGCAGATCGGGGTACCACACTTTGATGCAGCCAAACTGGCTGAAGCAGAGCGCCGTCTGGAGTGGGTATTGCCCCGGATCGAAGCGAGTGGTAGTATCGAGACGTTTCTCCCGATCCAATCCTGAAACACCTATGGCCTGGTCAACCTACCTGCTCGCCCTCAAAATCTTCTGGCGCCGGATTGGGTTATTCCTCACGGCGAACCTGCTCTGGATCGCCATGAGCCTCCCTATCGTCACCTGGCCTGCCGCAACTGCTGGGCTCTTCTACCTCGCTCGGCGTGTTGCCGATGAGGAGCTCCTGGCCGATCCACAGCCGGCGGTGATCGCTGACTTCTGGCGCGGTTTCCGTGAGCAGTGGCGACGCAGTAGCCTCCTCTCCTTCGGGAACCTGGTGCTGCTCGGGGCGCTGCTGGTAGCCCTACGCTTCTACGGTACGAGTAGCCTCCAGTTGTTGAACTGGCTCGTTGGTCCGATCACCCTCTGTCTCATCGTCTGGGCTGGTATGCAACTCTTCCTCTACCCCTTGCTGATCCAGCGCCCCGATCGTACACCATGGGCGATCGCCCGTGAGGCGTTCCTGATCACGATTAGCTACCCGTTCAACGCTGCCTTGACGCTGCTCACTACCCTGATTCTGCTGGTCGGTGCCCTCTTTCTGGCGGGGCCGATCCTGTTCATCTTCTTTGCGCTGATTGCCGTGCTGCAGACGGTTGGTCTACGTGCGCTTCTAGCCCAGCGTGGCGAGCTCCAGTTGCAACTGAGCGCTGATCAACGTGAGGAGCGTACGCGTCGAGGTTCGCCTCGTAGCCCGAAGTAACCATCCCTGTACTTGGTGGGAGGTGTTCTGGTGTCACCAGTTGGTATTGTCTGTGGGAGCAGCACGCAGGTTGGTGGCGTCTTGCTGGAGCGTCTGCGTGCTGAAGGCGTTGAGTTGATCGTGATCGATCCCCTTGGGGCGCCACCCGTGGCTGCAACGACACAGTTTTTTATTGACATAACTAATGAGTCGGCGTGGGCAGACGTCGCGCAGAGTCTGCGTAGTCGGGGTATTGCGCCCACGCTGCTCGCCTACACGCTTTACGATCCAGGCACACCGACCGAACTGCACCATCTCGATGCGGCGCTCTGGGATCGCCACATGGACTACCACTTACGTGGGGCCTACCTCGCAACGCGGGTACTACTCCCCTTGATGGCTGCCCCTGGGGCGATCGTGCTTCTCGCTTCGGCTGTGGCGGGCTGGGATAGCCGTGCAGATCTGGTAGCCCTCGGTGCGAGTAGTGGTGGGGCGCTAGCCCTTACCCAGGCCTTAGCGCTTGCTGCAGCACCCCTTGGCGTACGGGTCAACGTGGTCTGCGCTCCACCACCACCAGTTGTTGGTGCATCACCACCACAGATGCTCAAGCGCATCCCGCTAGGCCGTCTGACCACCCCCGTAGATATCGTTGACGCGCTCATCTTCCTCCTCTCGGACGACGCGTTCCATGTGACTGGCACCTCACTCCTGGTTGATGGTGGCCAATCACTCCAGAGTTGGAGCAACGCCCCTGAAGGGTAGCCACAATACAAAGGAGCACCACCATGGTCCATGAAGAACAGCTCTGGTTGGGCCGCCACGAGGGCAAGGATGCCCTCCGCGAGGAGATCTGGGGCCTGCTGAAGCAACAGGGGGCATCGCCGAAAGATCCATTTGGGCATATTCCCGACTTCTACGGTTCGGATCGGGCAGCTGAGTTGTTGGCGACCCTACCAATCTGGCAGCAAGCGCGGGTGGTGAAATCCAACCCTGATGCGGCCCAGGGCCCCGTGCGCCTACGGGCGCTCCGCGACGGCAAGATTCTCTACATGGCCGTACCGCGGTTGGTAGATGCACGCTGTTTTGTTGAGTTGATCGGTGCCGACCTCACGGCCCGTGGTATCCCCCTTGAGCAGGTTACCTACTGGCAGGGCGCCCTTGAGCATGGTCGACTGGTACTCTTTGACGAGATGCAGCCCATCGACCTGGTGTTGACTGGCTGTGTGGCGGTTACCCGTAGTGGTGGGCGCACCGGTAAGGGCGCGGGCTTTGCCGATCTCGAACTCGGGATGTTGCGCCAGTTTACGCTGCTCCGCCCTGGTGCGCCGATTGTTACGACGGTGCATCCGCTCCAGGTGGTCGATGACGTACGAGTCCCCATGTTGCGCCACGACTCAGCCCTTGACTGGATCATCACCACCGACGAGGTGATTGAGACGCACACACCCTACCCCCAACCTGCTGGCATCGATTGGGATGCCGTCCAACCCGATCAGTACGAGGCTATTCCGGCCCTACGCATCTTGCGCCCCACCGCGGGCGGGCAGTAGGCCCTTCGCTCCTGATGTGTGCGGCGTAGTACCGGTAGTGAGCATCTTGGCCACTGCCGATACTACGCCGCTTTTTCTGGTTTAGTGTGGTACATGTTCACACTTCTCCCTGGCGGGACCAAAGCTGGGTTGGGGTTTTTGGTGGAGGGCGCAGCCCGCCACACCTCCCCGGAGGCTGGCCACACTGATCTGTACCATTCACGTTGTCGTGTATAATTTGAGTACGTATGAACCAGTGAGGAGCCCATGCGCCGCACAAAGATCGTAGCCACTCTTGGACCGTCCACACAGACGCACGAGCGTATCGTGGGCCTGATCAAGGCTGGGATGAATGTGGCTCGGCTCAACTTTTCGCATGGCACCCACGCCGATCATGCAGCGATGATCGCCATGGTACGCCGTGCGTCCGCCGAGACTGGCCGTCCGATCACGATTCTCCAGGATCTACAGGGCCCAAAGATCCGTACTGGTCCCCTGGTTGATGCGCAACCCGTAGAACTAGTAGCTGGTCAGCGCTTCTCCATCACCATTGAGCCGGTCATGGGCACGGCCGAACGGGTGAGTACTACCTACCCGGAACTGCCGGCTGATGTGCGTGTCCGCGACCGTATTCTGCTCTCCGATGGCCTAATTGAGCTTGTTGTTACCGCACGGAACGATAGTGAAGTTGCGACCGAGGTGATCCATGGCGGTCGGTTGAAGCAGTATCAGGGGATCAATTTGCCAGGTGTGCGGGTGAGTGCTCCGGCAGCCACTGCAAAAGATCTCGAAGATCTGCGTTTTGGTATTGAGCAGGGTGTCGATCTGGTCGCGCTCTCGTTTGTACGCCAAGCAGCCGATCTCGTCTCAGTCAAGGAGATCATCCGTCACTCGGGCCAAACGATCCCGGTGATTGCGAAAATTGAGCGCCCTGAAGCTCTTGACGTGCTCCCGGAGATCCTGGCCCTCGCCGACGGCGTCATGGTGGCCCGTGGCGATCTGGGGGTAGAGATGGCACCGGAGCGAGTACCACTGGTACAGAAGCAGATTATTGATGCCGCCAATCGGGCCATGGTTCCTGTGATCACGGCCACCCAGATGCTCGAGTCGATGATCCACAATCCTCGTCCTACCCGTGCCGAGGCGAGCGATGTAGCAAATGCGATCATCGACGGATCCGATGCGGTAATGCTGAGCGGCGAAACAGCGGCTGGGCGCTACCCAATCGAATCGGTGCAGATGATGGCACTCATTGCTGATGCAATTGAAGGGGGGGCCTCCGTCGGCGGGAGTGATATTGCGACCCCGCGCTGGGCGATCCCTGAAGTTCACTCGACTCCGCGGGCGATCGCCGATGCAGCCTGTACGATTGCACGAACGTTGCCGGTACGGGTCATTGCCGTGCTCACGCAGAGCGGCTCGAGTGCACGCCTCGTCTCCCACTACCGCCCGCGTGTACCAATCATTGCCCTCTGCCCGAACGAGCAGGTTGCCCGCCGTGTCAACCTCTACTGGGGGGTCACACCCCTGCAGATTCGGGTCGCCGATCGCCTGGATGATCTTGAGCGCCAGGTACAGCTGCTACTTCAGGACTATGGGATTATGCAGCGTGGTGACTCGATGGTACTGACCGGTGGTCATCCGATTTACCGTCATGGTCAGACCAACTTTCTCAAGGTCATCACACTGGAGTAGGGGGACATGACCCAACGTGAAGCAACCATTGCTGGTATTCTGCGCCGCCTTGCTGGAGAGTATCAAGGCCCAGTTGAGGAGCGTCAGCTGCTTGAGCGCGTCCTCGAACAGCGTCCTAGCAGTGCGAAGAACCCCTTTGCAACGATTCGTGAGCGTCTGCGCTGGGACGGGCTCACCCTTGGCTGGCTGCGTCTGAGTCGTGGCCAGTTAGTACCCCTGCGTATTGCCCTTGAGGGGCTGCGCTTTCGTTGTATCCCTCGCCCCCGCGATCTCGTCACCGGCCTCCTCCCCCTGGCCCACCTCCAGCCCTTCTGGGGTGCCTGTGGAGCGACGTGTCACCTGCGTGAACTGAATGGTACGCCGCTGGATATCCTCCCCCTTGCGGATGATGGCGTGCGTAGTACTGGTCTACCCGCAGTTAACTGTCACGCCTGGTACGCTCGTGTGGGCTTTTGCGCCGGTGATAGTGTTATCGTAACGGTCACAAGCGCTGAGCCCCTTACCCTCACGATTGAGCATGAGCCGCAGCGTCTCTTCGCACCCGCCGCAGTTGCAGCGCAAGATGCCGAACTGCTCGAGGCGATCGTTGACCGTGTACGCCGTGCCCATGCTGCCCTCATCCCCTGTGATGAGGTCATTCTGCCCATTTTTGCCGCCGCTCCGTGGCGTACGACCTACCCCGGTACTCCCTGGCAGCAACTGGTTGTCGGTGATGGACGCCTGCGGCTCGTCGATAATCTCTTCCTAACGAGTCGCCAGTTGGGTCCCCTGCAGATTATTGACTCTGACGAGATCTTTGCCTCCCATCCGTCGCTCCACCCCACTGACGACGATCGTGAACACGCCCTCCTTGCCGAAATCGAGGCGCTCCAGAAGGAGTTGAGCCGCTCCCGCCAGCTGGATGCTGAAGCCGGTATCTGGAGTGGCCAGATCAGGCGTGCCTCGACCCTCCTTGGTCAGTTTGACGAACTTCCCCTGCTGCTCTATCCGCGTGCGAAAAATCTCGACGATCAACGCGATGAGCTGATCCTGGATCTGGAGGAGGAGTGGAGTGGTGGCGATGAGGGGATAGAACTGATGGTCGATCAGGAGACGCTCCGCCAGGCCCAGGAGCGCATGCGCCAACTGCTCCCCCCTGAAGTGGTTGCGCGCCTGCAGGTGGCACGCCCCGAAGAGGCAGAAGTGATCATCGCGCAGCATCTCAACATGCTGCTCGTCCGTGCACCTGAGCTCTTCCCACGGATCGAGCGCTTGATGGTCAACAGCGATGAGGATCTCTCAAAGCGTGCCTCCGTGGATGAGTTGCCCGATCCATGGATGGACGATGACGACGATGAGCTGATTGATCTCGACGATCTCTCCGATGCTGATGATAGCTCAGCCCTCCTCGCCCGTAGTCATGATCTGCTGCGGCAGTTCCACGACTACCTGCTCGAGACGGGTAGGCGCATGGCAACGGCTCGTATGCGCTCGCAGGCCATGCTCGTCTATGCTGAGTTTCTCGCCTCCTACTATGGGCGAACGTTGGCCGAAGGTGACTACGCAACCCTCGATGAGTACCTCTTCTTCCACTACCCCTACCGGGTGTTGAAGAGCTCGGCGCGTCAGGTGCGCACGATCTGTACGGCGCTCAAGCAGTTCTACGCCTTCCTCGTCCAGCGCGGGGTGATTGGTGATGCCCGCTTCGCTGAGGCGATCTGGCGTCGCCGTCACCAGGCCGCTCACGTCGTCGAGATCTACGACCGGATCGCCGGCGACTCACCGAGCTTCGATCTGCTCTTTGCCCAGCTCTTTCAGCCCTATACGGGGTAGTTGACCGCCAGAGTAACGATTCGGCGCAGCCGAAACTGTAGCATGCCTCATTAGCAGAGAAAGCTCGCATGCCTGAAATTAGTCGTTTCCTCGGTATTATCATTGCTATGTACTACAGAGACCATACCCCTCCACACTTTCATGCTCGTTACGGGGACGCTAAGATCGAAATTGCTATCGAAACACTGTCGGTCATCGCTGGGAAGTTTCCTCCACGGGCGCTTGGTCTGGTCATTGAGTGGGCCAGTCGACATCAGGAAGAATTGCTAGCTGATTGGGACTTGGCCCAAAAGCACCAAACCCTTAATAAGATAGACCCGTTGGAGTAACCATGTTTAATGTAGATATTAGGGAGGTTAAACCCCTCCCACAGCGTCATTTGCAACTCACATTTGAAGACGGACTACAGGCCACGGTTGCGCTTGATCAGATCGTTCATGAATATACTGGAGTTTTCGCACCACTTCTAGATGCTGATTTCTTTAATCAGGTTCAAGTAGTGAGTGAACTAGGGACAATTGCGTGGCCCAACGGCGCGGACGTGTGCCCCGATGTGCTGTATTCACTCGCATGCGGCAAACCCTTGTTGGACATGGAGGTAGGTACTCATGGGCACCA
>CAIWUD010000322.1 GCA_903915775.1 uncultured Chloroflexota bacterium
CTCAAAAAGAATGGTGCGGCGCGTGCGATCCATGGCTGTCACCGTGGTATGGATGAAAAGCTACTGGGAAACGTGGTGCTCCTTTTAACTATACGCATGTCTGAGCATAATTACAAACACTACTTAGCGATTCGAGGCTACCATGGTTGATCTTGCCCCACACAACCCCTACGGACTACGGATTGCCACCCCACTGATTGCGGCAGCGGGGAGCCTAGGCTACGGCCTGGAGGTTGCACGGCGACTCGATCTGACGAGCCCTGGGGCAACCCACGGCCTTGGTGCCATCATCACCCGCACGACGACCATCCACCCCAGGCGGGCAGACCAGAGTCCTACCCTCATCGAGACGCCATCAGGCCTCCTCTACACCGGGGTGGAGCAGAACCCCGGTATTGCGCTGGTGCGCAAACGCTACGCACCAGCCTGGGCAGAGTGGCGCATTCCAGTCATCTTGAGTGTTGCTGCAGCAACGAGCAGTGAACTGAGTATGCTCCTCGCCGATCTCGACATGATCGAGGGAGTAGGTGGCATTGAGTTGCCCCTGGCCCAACTTGGTGCGCTGACCCCAGCTACAGCCACCCCACTGATCACCGCCGCTCGTCAAGCCACTCCCCTCCCAATCATCGTCAAACTCCCCGCCCATGCCCCGGATATGGTTGCCCTGGCCCACGCCACAGCGACAGCTGGTGCCGATGCACTCAGCCTGATCGACGCCATCCCGGCAGTAGCAGCAACCAGTACCACAGGGATGGCGAGAGGGCTCCTCTGCGGGCCTGCTATCCGCCCCATTGCCCTCCACGCCGTTGCTGCCGTCGCGGCTGCAGTCAACATTCCCGTGATCGGTGGTGGCGGCGTATGGGAGCCTGCCGACCTCCAGGCACTCCTAGCAGTAGGTGCTACGGCGGTCGCCCTAGGTAGTGCGCTCCTCTGCGATCTCCGTACTGCCGCTCGCCTCGCAGCCAGTGTGCTATAATCGCGAGGCGGGTCTGCTGATCGCCTCAGCCCGCAGCACATACAAAGGAGGCTGCTCATGGCCGAACTGCAGACACTCATTCAGAACTGTCTGGCCCAAAATCGCTGGGGAATACTCGGTAATCAGGGCTATATCCTCGGTATCGACCTGGGCAGCTACGGCTTACGCACCGCCATTGTCGATCTCCAACACCACACCTTCGCTACCATCCACACCGATCTGAATAGCGGTAGCCCTGACCATATCGTCGATCGGGCCATCGCCATGGCCCGTGGCCTACTTGCCGAGGCCGATGTCAGCACTGATCGTCTGGTACGCGTTGGCGTAGGCTTTGGCGGTCCTGTTGATCTGCGCCACGGAACCGTTCGCCTTTCACCACGTATGGCCGGCTGGGAAAACTACCCCCTGCAGGAGCGCTTCGAGCAGGCGTTCGATACCGTGACCCTCATCGATAACGACGCAAACCTCATCGCCTTTGGTGAAGCCACCTTTGGTGCGGGGGCGGGCCTGCAACACCTCTTCTACCTCCACCTGAGCAGCGGTGTCGGTGGTGGCCTGGTGCTAAATGGACACCTCTACCATGGCGCAACATCGACCGCTGGTGAGATTGGGCATGCCGTCGTCGGTTATGGCTGGGATGGCACCGGTCGGCCTGAGACCCTTGAAGAACTGGTCTCTACCAGAGGCATGCTGCGCCGCGCAGCTCGTTATGGCCTCGAAACCGATAACCTTGAGCGGATCTTCACTGACCACCCCGTAGGTCAGCAGGTTGTTCAGGAGACGATCGATCTCATCGCAACGCGCTGCGCCCAGACCGCCGCGCTGATTGATCCTGAGATGATTGTCCTCGGCGGAATTGTGGTGCGCATTGGTGGTGATGCATTCGTCAAGGCGATTGCCTCCAAAGTGAACGACTTCATTGCACCACAGTTTGTCCGACCGATACCGGTTGTGGCCTCAATTCTTGGACCCGATAGCGTTACTGCCGGTGCTATCGCCACGGCCCTCGCAAGCTTGTCGGAGTAGGCCACCGCTCGTAACTGTTCATACTGCTCCCTAGTGCTACCAAAGCGAGGTTGGCTTTTTGTGGAGGGCTTCACCCTCCACATCTCCCAGGGTCGTTTGCACAGACCCCGGGGAGGTGGTATAATCGGGAACTACAGTAGATGCTAGGCATGCTTCAGTTTCGGCTGCGCCGATGGTGGCGTTTTTCGCTGCCAAGATTGGGTCGGGCGTTGCGCCCTCTGCGAGCTCGCCGCGTTGATGTGAACCACGCCTCAGCGTTCGGACAGGCAGGGAGGATATCCTCTCTGCTTCGCACTGTTTCATGACGAGGATCTGATGGATGCTAAGATGATCACCTTTGGTGATACCGCCATGGATAAGCTCCTCCAGTGGCTCCGGTCGTCGGGGGAGCCCAAGGATATTGACGAGTTACTGCATCAGTACCTCACCATGCTGAGTAAACTGGTGGCGGAAGATAGTGAAGAGACGCAGCGCTAGGACATGCTTCAAACGTGCTTGACCATCGGTGCGGGAGGTGTGGAGAGCGGAGCTCGGCCTCACCTTGGTACCGCTAGCGAGATGGTCGAGTTGGTACCGTCAGCGTTAGGCCGTACCTATCTCTCTCTGTCGTATGTAGCGCAGCCGCATGAAAGACTGAAGGGGAAATCATACTATGACCGTTGCTCCACCGATGGGCGCAACTAATCAGCAGGACCTGGCTGAAGAGATCTACCGCCTGATGGTGGCTCAGGGGGCGATGTTTGCCCTGGATGCGCCAATTCGACAGTCGCTCACCAATCTAGCCTCTTTTTTCGCACGCCTTCAGCAGCACGATGAAGCAGCGATGGCCGCAGCGATTGATGCTGCACTCACGGCTGATGCTCGCTTTACCCGTGAGCTTGTGAGTGGTGAGGTGCGTTTTATCACCTCGCGCCAGGGCAACTACGTTCCCCGTGACGATCGTGACACGCATAGCTTTAAGCAACGTCTGCAGGATCCCGAACGTCCGCTACCGATAGATGACATCAGCGTCGTGGTTTCAACTTCGCGCCCAGCCATTACCACGGTCGAGCCAGTCTTCATCTCAGATTACTGGCAGATCCAGGCCAGCATCGTAATGAGCGAAGCTGAGGCGGGTAGGGCTATCCAGGGGCCGAGCGTTGAGCCAGTGGTTGAGCCCGAGTTGGTTGTTGCACCTGAAGTCACTGCCACCCCTGAACTGGTGGTCGCTCCTGAGGTGGTTGCGGTACCCAAGGTCGTGGTCACTCCCGAGGTTATGGTCACACCCGAGGTCGTCGTCACCCCTGAACCGGTCGTCACGCCCGAGCCAGTTGCCGCCCGCGAGGTGGTCACCACGCCTGAGCCGGTCGTCACCCCCGAGCCAGTTGCCCCGGTTGTACCGTCGCGCCCGGCACGGCCAATCCAGGAGCGGAGCACGGTGTTTACCCTGGCCGATGGAACCAGCATCGATCTCCGACAACCAGTCGATACCCTGATCGCTGAGCATGGCGATCTGCTGAAGCACATCCTGGCCGAGCGGATTGAGCAGGATCCGTTGCGGCGCATCGTCAGCTTTGGCTCGCGCTACTTCCCCGAAGCGAATATCAC
>CAIWUD010000323.1 GCA_903915775.1 uncultured Chloroflexota bacterium
GCGCGTTCCGCTGCCAGATCTTCTTGCTCCAGGCGACCTTGGGTCGCCGGTCGAAGATGACCAGGTGCGCCTCCTCCGCCCCCATCGCGTCGGCGTAGCGCCAGGTCTGCTCCAGCCCCGCAGCCAGCGTCTGCTCCAGGGAGGCGTAGCGGATCTTCAGCTCGATCACCCCGCGCTGTACGCCGCCCGGGTAGCTCCAGACCACGCAGAGGTCGGTGCGTCGCCGACCGAGCCCATACTCGCGGTCGACGCGTCCGCCGCCGTTGATGATGCGCTGCAGGAAGGCTTGCAGCAGGAGCTGCGGTCCCGCCTCGCGGTAGTCGAAGCGCTCCAGCCACGCCTCCGAGTGCTCGCGGAAGAAGTGCTGGAAGGCCCCTAGGAGCTTGGGTAGGTCGAGGCGTCCGTCGGGGTGTAGGTACCATACCGTCTGCTGGCTGATCGTCAGCTGGGTGCTGTAGGTCAACTCACGGGGGATGACCTCCTGGTAGATGGGGTTGGCAATCCGGAGTTGCCCTTCGGTCTTGACCAGCCCCAGATCGCGGACGTAGGTGATGTCGTCGGGGGGAATGGCGTCGGGCTGCTCCACGCCCACGAGGATGCTCTCGACCACGCGGCGCACGCGGGGCTCACGGAGCTTATCGGCCAGTTGGTCGAGGTGAGTGACCCGGCGCAGGATGAGGTTCTCCTTTGCCTGCTGGATCTGCGGTGCATCGATGGCCTGGCTGCGGTCGCGTCCCTCCGCCATCTCCCAGGTGGTCTCGTAGGCGAGGGCGTTGACGAGCCAAGGCTGGCCCTGGGTCAACTCCCAGACGAGGGTACGGGCGGCAGGGGTGAAGAGCTGCCCGGTCTCCTGGGTATGCTCAGCAAGCAGGGTTTCCACCTCGGGTTGGCTGAAGTCGCCGAGGCGGAGTGACTTAGCTTTGATGTTGAAGGCACTACCCCCGGTGATCGCCTGCTGCTCACGGGCGGAGTGGATGCGGTAGTCCTGGAGGTCGCGCACGCCGCAGAGGAGGACGCTCTGGGGGAAGGCGTGGGGGCGGGTGGGGTAGCCCGCGCGGAGTTGGCGCAGCAGGGCGATGAGCGTATCGCCAATGAGGGCATCGACCTCGTCGAGGAGCAGGACGAGGGGTTTGTTGCCCTGCTGGCACCAGCGGGTGAGAAAGCTGCCCAGGGCACTCCCGGGCGGGGTGTCGGCGAGTACCTCCCGTGCAAGGGCCGGGGTGCGTGCATCATTGGTGAGCAAGGCAGCCCACCGCGCGATCTCTGTCACGATGACTGCCATCGCGCGGTCGACATCCTCGCGCAGGGCCTGGGCGGGCTCGATGTTAGCATAGACGCACTGGTAGGTGCCCTCGCGGTTGAGCAGGTCGGCCAAGGCGAGGAGACAACTGGTCTTGCCAGTCTGGCGCGGGGCGTGGAGCAGGAAGTACTTCTCTTGCGCAATCAGCCCTTTGATCTCGTCAAGGTTGATGCGAACGAGAGGAGGCAAGCAGTAGTGCTTCGCACAATTGACGGGTCCCTCGGTGGTGAAGAAGCGCATAGTACCTCCAGGCGTGGCGCACTCATCGCTGCCTACAGCATACCATAGGCGTGGAGGGCTGTTCTCGTCCACGAAGCGGCTAATTGGCGCATAAGGTAGTGTGACGCCGTAACGGCCTCCGGCTGTAATATGCTCCAGGCCGGTTTCTCGTGCTATAATGCGCAGGAATTAGCCGAGGAGCGCACGAGCAATGAACGAATCTCGCCCTGCAAAGCCCTACGGCGAGCGCTACGACCCGGCCACTATCGAGCGTAAGTGGCAGGAGCGTTGGGCCGCCGACCAACTCTACCGTACTGGCCCCGCCGATGATCGGCCAAAATACTACATCCTGGATTTTTATCCCTACCCGTCGGGTGAGGGGCTGAGCGTTGGGCACTGTCGTAACTACGTGCCGACCGATGTGATCGCACGCTTCTACCGCATGCAGGGCTTCAACGTGTTGCACCCCATGGGCTGGGATGCCTTCGGCCTACCGACTGAGAACCAGGCGATTAAAACGAAGACGAACCCGGCCCTGCTGACACGGCGCTATGCGGCCAACTATAAGCGGCAGATGAACCTGATCGGTGCGAGTTACGACTGGAGTCGCGAGATTACCTCGTCTGAGCCGGACTACTACCACTGGACGCAGTGGATCTTTCTGCGCCTCTACGACCACTGGTACGATCCGCGCCTTGACCGTGCACGGCCCATTCAAGAATTAGAGGCTGAATTGGCTCTGCATGGGACGACGCGCCTGGGTCTCCCGCTCTCGGAGCGGCAGGTGCGTGCGGAGGAGTGGAAGAGCTATGATGCCCTGGAGCGCCAGGATCTCCTGCGGCGCTTCCGCCTCGCCTATCGTGGTGAGGCAACGGTCAATTGGGATCCCGTGGATAAGACGGTGATCGCGAATGAGGAAGTCGGCCCTGATGGGCGAGCATGGCGCTCCGGTGCAATCGTCGAGCGTAAGGTGCTGCGCCAGTGGTTCTTCCGGATCACCGCCTACGCGGAACGCCTCGACCGTGATCTCGATACGGTCGACTGGCCCTCGCGCATTGTCGCGATGCAGCGCAACTGGATCGGCGCTTCCCGTGGCGCAGAGGTGATCTTCAAGAGTGAGCAGGGAGACGATCTGCTCGTCTTTACCACGCGCCCCGACACGCTCTGGGGGGCGACCTTCATGGTGCTCTCGCCCGAGCATCCCCTGGTGGCCAAACTGACGAGTGAGGCGCAGCGTGCCGCGGTGGCGGCCTACTGCGCACAGGCGACGGCACAGGCAACGGCTGCTGCTCCGGTTGAGGAGAAGGAGAAGACGGGCGTCTTTACCGGTAGCTACGCGCTCAATCCGGTGAATGGTGCCCGTATTCCCATCTGGGTGGCCGACTACGTGCTGATGGGCTACGGTACTGGAGCGATCATGGCGGTACCTGCCCACGATGATCGCGACTTCGCCTTTGCCATGAAGTTCGGCCTGCCGATCATCCCGGTGATCCAGCGTCCCGACCAGCAGGCCCGCTCTGCGTTGCGCCCCGGTGCCTATAGCGCTGCACTCCCTGATCTGCTGCGCGAGGCTGGGTTTGCGTGTGCGGAGCAAGATGGTTGGCTGATCGTCGATCTGCACGGCAACCAGGTATCAGTCTATGCTGAACTGGTACGCCCCCACCTCCAACCTGGTGGCTGGACTGAGCTCGTTGGCGCGGCGTGGCTGGCGCTCTTTCCCGATGCGACGCTCCCCTTCGATTCGCTCGCTGCCGATCAGGCGCTCTGTGCCCGCCTGGGTGACCTGCTGGGTCGAGACGATCTGGCGAGCTATATGGCCTACCTCGCTACGGTGCCAGCCTACCGTGATCTACTCTTGCATACCGAGACGGGTACGCCGATCAACTCTGGGCCGATTGATGGTCTACCTGGCAATGAAGCGATTAGCCGTACGATCGAACTCCTTGAGCAGCAGGGCTTGGGGCAGGGGCGCAAGAACTACAAGATGCGCGACTGGTTGATTAGCCGTCAGCGCTACTGGGGTACGCCAATCCCGGTGATCCATGCCGAAGATGGCACGGAGGTGATGGTCGCCGATGGAGAACTACCGGTGACCCTGCCCGGTGTTGAGAGCTATGAACCAACTGCCACGGGCGAGTCGCCCCTAGCCCAGATCGATGAGTGGCTCAGTGTCCGTCTGCCTGATGGGCGGAGTGGGCGCCGTGAGACCGATACGATGGGCACCTTTGCCTGCTCATCCTGGTACTTCCTGCGCTTTGTTGATCCCAACAATCGCACGGCTATTGGTACCCGCGAAGAGCTCGCCTATTGGCTCCCCGTCGACATGTATGTCGGTGGTGCCGAGCATGCCGTGATGCATCTGCTCTACGCGCGCTTCTGGACCAAGTTCCTCTACGATATGGATCTGGTACCCTTCTTTGAGCCCTTCCAGAGCTTGCGTAACCAGGGCTTGATCCTTGCCCCCCCACGCGAGGTTGATGGCCAGATGGTCGTGGAGAAGATGTCAAAGTCGAAGAACAACGTCATCACCCCTGATGAGGTGGTGGCCGCCCACGGCGCTGATGCGCTGCGCGGCTACGAGTGTTTCATCTCCGACTTTGAGGCTTCGGTGCCCTGGAGTACCGATGGCGTACCCGGCATTAGACGCTGGCTGGATCGGGTCTGGCGCATTGTCCTGAGCCCCGAGAACGACCGTGGTCAGCTCGGTAGCTACAGCGAGCGCCAGTTGCAGCGGGTGACCCACCAGACGATCATGCGTGTGGAGAGCGATATTCGGGGTTTCAAATTCAATACGATGGTAGCCGCCCTGATGGAGTTTACCAATGCGCTCTACCGCGCACGTGATGCCAATCTTGTAGCAACGGCTGCATGGCAGGAGGCAATTGAGGTGCTGCTGCGGCTGGTCGCTCCGGTTGCGCCCCATATCGCCGAGGAGCTCTGGGAGCGGACGAACCGGATCTACAGTGTCCACCAACAGCCCTGGCCCGTTGCTGATGCAGCCCTGGCCGCTGAGGATACCATTGAGGTGGTGCTGCAGGTCAATGGGAAGGTTCGTGATAAGCTGACCGTGCCCGCAGATGCTGGTGAGGAGCAGTTGCGTACATTGGCACTGGGGAGTGAGCGGGTCATGGGCTACGTGGGTGAACGTACCATTCGGAAGGTGATCGTAGTCCCTGGGAAGTTGGTCAACATTGTGGTCTGAGATGTCGACCGAAACACTGCGCCAACAGCTGCGATCCTTCTGGTACCTCCCGTATGCGCTACTCCTAGTGGGGGCGATACTCTTCATGCTCCGGCGCCTGCTCTTACCAACCTCGCTGGAGCTAGAGGGTATCCCCTTCTCTATCGGACTAGGCTCGGTCCTCAACCTCTGCTATAGCCGACCGAGCCTGGCCGCCTGTAGTGATCCGGTCATTGTGACGCTCACCGCCTTTGGCGTAGCGCTCACCGCCGCGCGGGGTAGTGTGGGGCGTTCAGTCTTTGCCCTGATCATGCTTCTCCTGCCCCTCGGCTTCTACTTTGCCTACAGCCCCCTCTGGCTCTGGCTCGGCCTGCTGCTGCTCCTCCCGCTCCTCCTGGATCTTGGCGTGCGCTGGCTGGTGCCGCCATCGTGATCCCTAGGCTCCAGCATGCGTATCGCGTTTATCACGGTTGGTGACCCTTCGCGTCTCACTGGTGGCTACCTCTACCACCGTGAGCTCTTCGCACGTCTGCGCGCCGGTGGGATCGCGGTTGAGGAGATCGTGGCTGCTCCAGCCGATCTGCCTGCCCAATTGGCGGCTGTAGCTGCTGTCGGACGTGACGTCGATCCAGAACGTTACGATCTCTTGGTAGTGGATGCCCTTGCCCGTGCGGTCTGCGCCCCATGGCTTGACCAGTGGCGCCTGCGTCGCCCTCTCGTGGCCATGATCCACGAGTTGCCGAGTGTGGCTGCGTCCAACCCCGATCCCGCCGAGCTCGCGTGGGAGGCGCCACTCCTACGGGCCGATCGCCTCATTACCGTGAGCGATGATGGTGCGCGGATTCTCCAAGGGCGCGGTGTTGCCCTAGAGCGCATCGCGGTAGTCTCGGGTGGCTATGATCGTCTCACTCCAGTGCGCCAGTACAAAGCGACAGCAGAGCCGATTGCCCTCTGTGTAGCCCAGTGGATACCCCGTAAAGGGCTCCATGAACTGGCCCGCGCCTGGGCGCGTACCGTTCGGCCAGGCTGGTGCCTGGAGTTGGTCGGTGAAACAGCGGCCGATCCGGCCTACGCTGCCCTGGTGCGGGTGGCGCTGGCTACGGCACCGGCTGGGAGTGTGCGCATACGCGGACGTATCGATGATAGTGCGTTGGCTGAAGCTTATGGACGGGCTGCACTCTTTGTACTCCCCTCGCACTACGAGGGGTATGGTATTGCATTTGCTGAGGCGCTGGCCTTTGGTCTCCCGGTGGTGAGTTGTGCCGTTGGTCCACTGCCCAGCCTGCTCGGGAATGAGGCCGCCCTCCTCGTTCCGGCAGGGAGTGAGGCCGATCTGGCGGGTGTGCTAGGGCGGCTCATGGATGATCAGCTGCTGCGTACGCGCATGGCTGCTGCGGCCCTGCGCCGCGCTGCTGATCTGCCAACCTGGGAGCGTTGTGCCGCCAACTTTCGGGCAGCGCTCGTTGTGGCAAAGGATCGATCGTGACTGATGTTTCTCGTCAACCAAGCCCATCTTCACCCGAGGTCAAATCGCTCAGTGAGCGCTGGCGCGAAGCGCGCGCTGCCTTTCGCAACATCCCACGCGCCTTTGCCCTAGTCTGGCAGGCGAGTCGTCTTGCGACGATCGCCATGGCCCTGGTCGCCCTGATCAGCGGTCTACTCCCGATTTCGCAGGCGTGGGTTGCCAAGCTCATCGTTGACGCTGTTGTTGCTTCCGTCACGGGGGGCACGGCTCCCATGGAGGCGCTGCGTACCACGCTACCTTTCCTCCTCGTCGAGTTTGTCCTCCTGACGCTGGGTACCGTGCTTGGTCAGGTACGTACCCTGAGCGAGCACATCCTCAATGCGCGGCTCGGTAATACGATCAATACCGCGATTATCCGCAAGTCGCTCAGCCTCGATCTCCACTACTTCGAGGATGCTCAGTTCTACGATAAGCTGCAGAATGCGCGCCGTGAGTCGAACTGGCGCACCATGGGCATCATCCGCACCAGCTTCAACCTGGCGGAGAATATCATCACCCTGATCTCATTCGCGATTGGCTTGATTAGCTTCAGCCCGCTGGTTGCCCTGATCCTCTTCGGGGCAACGATTCCCTCCTTTATCGTGCAGACCCGCTACAGCCGACTCACCTTCCGCCTACTCACTTGGCGTGCACCCGAGTTTCGGCGCATGAACTACTTTGAGCATCTGCTGACTGTGGATAGTAGCGCGAAGGAGATCAAGCTCTTCGGTCTGGGTGAACCGCTCCTCGAGCGCTACCAGGAGCAGTTCTGGAAGATCGCCCGCGAAGATGAGGCGCTGGCCCGCCGGCGTTCGCTGATCAGCACGCTCTGGGGGCTGGTAGCGACTGCAAGTTACTATCTCGCCTATGCCTGGATCGTCTGGCAGACGGTGAGCGGTACGATTACGATTGGTGCAATGACCTTCTACCTGACGCTCTTCCGCCAGAGTCAAAGTACCTTTCAGGGGCTCTTCTTCAATATTGGGCAGCTCTACGAGAGTGGACTCTTCCTCGAAAATCTCTTCGGCTTCCTCAACCTCAACCCCCAGATGATCACCGGCCAGGGGCGCAAGGTGGTGCATCCGATCAGCCAGGGGATCGAGTTTCGCAATGTCAGCTTTCGCTACCCTGACCGCGAAGAGTGGGCGCTCCACGCGATCAATTTGACGGTGCGGCCTGGTGAGAAGTTGGCGCTGGTGGGGGCAAATGGTGCGGGTAAGACTACCCTGATCAAGCTGCTTACCCGTCTCTATGACCCTACTGAAGGTCAGATTCTGCTCGATGGGGTTGACCTGCGCGAGTATGATCTGGACGATCTGCGCCGCTCGATCGGGGTGATCTTCCAAGATTTCGTACGCTACCAGGTCTCGGCACGCGAGAATATCGGCTTCGGCCAGATCGAAGAGCTAGCGAACGAGCTACGTATCTATACCGCTGCCGAACGTGGGGGGGCTGATGAGGTGATTGAGCGGCTACCCAAGGGCTACGATACCCTGCTTGGGCGCTGGTTCGAGAAGGGTGCGGAGCTCTCTGGCGGCCAGTGGCAGAAGATCGCCCTTGGCCGTGCCTTCATGCGTGATAGTGAGGTACTCGTCCTCGATGAGCCCACCGCTGCCCTGGACGCCGAGCGCGAGTATGAGATCTTCCAGCGCTTCCGTGAGCTCACCGCTGGACGCATTGCATTTCTGATCAGCCATCGCTTCTCAACGGTACGCATGGCCGATCGCATCGCGGTGCTCGAGCAGGGCCAAATTAGTGAGCTTGGTACGCACCAGGAGCTTCTGGCGCAGCATGGTATCTACGCCCGCCTTTTCAACATGCAAGCCGAGGGGTATCGCTAAGTGGTGGCGGTTCGATCTGCTCTCTGGCGGAACCAGGGTTGGGTTGGGTGTTTTGTGGCGGGCCGAGCCCCTCAAAGGGTGTCACGTGACACGCTCCCCGGGAGCGCGGGCGGCTCGCCCGCAACGGTACGACACGGTGCACACGGGCCACGGATCGTACCGGAAACTTTCCCCAGGCTCCCATGAACTGCTCTGCGGTGGTACGGGCCTTGGCACGCTCGCACAGCGCATGGTGACGCACAGGAATGCCCGTTCTCGAACGAGTGAAACCCCCTGAGGGGCCTTGCCCTCCACGCCTCCCGCAGGTTGGGTTTTGTGTGGCGGGCCTTGCCTTTCACGCTTCTCGCAGGTTGGGTTTTGTGTGGAGGGCCTTGCCCTCCA
>CAIWUD010000324.1 GCA_903915775.1 uncultured Chloroflexota bacterium
CCACGGCGTGTGATCCGCCAACGCTGCTGCTTGGTCATGCTGCCTCCGCTACACCACGGGCAACGGTGGCAGCGCGGGCGACGGCCCGACGGATGCGGTTGTAGGTGGCGCAACGACAGTAGTTGCCAGCCATGCCTTCATTGATCTCATCGTCGGAGGGGTTGGGGTTCGCGGCGATGAGGGCCGCTGCCGTCATCATCTGACCACTCATGCACCAGCCACACTGAGGCACCTGTAGTTCGAGAAAGGCCTGCTGCACGGGATGCAGCGCTTCACCGTCGGCCAACCCCTCGATCGTCGTAATGGCCCGCCCCTCAATCTGACTGAGCAGAGTCTGACAGCTACGGGCCGCAACACCGTCGAGGTGAATGGTGCAGGAGCCGCAGTAACCAACGCCGCAGCCAAACTTCGTACCCGTCAGGCCAAGTTCATCGCGCAATACCCAGAGCAGCATCCGCGGCGGCTCGTCGGCCACCTGGTAGGTCTGGCCGTTAATCAGCAGATCCACGTGAGTCTCCCTTTAGTCTACCAAGTGGTGGATAATTTCCGAACAGGCTGTCGGCAGCCGCCACACTCGGCCAGACGCGTACGAAGAGTTGGCTATGATCGGGTTGGAACGCCAGTTCCACGATCGCCCATCCCTGCTCGGCGCATGGCTGCTCCATCAGCCGCCGACCGTCTCCGGCAAGCGCACTCTTCCACGCGGCCTCGCGGCGCTTAGGCGTCTAGACCAGGTGAGAGAGGATGCGATGAACCCGGTGTTCGTCGCGCTGGTACTCCATTGCCGCACCTTGCGCTTGTGGATTACTCTATTTTCAGGATAGCAGAGAATGACAACAACCGCAAGGACGTTCGCTGTTTTGGCTCAAGCCAACGAGAAATGTGCCTAACCGCGCGCCCGAAAGGGTGGCGGCTTGCGCCGCATTCCGCGCGTTCAAGGTGGTACAATACCACGTAAGCGTCAGCAGCGTTTCGCGTCGTTCATGGGAGGGGAATGATGGCCATCACATCGGTCAAAGAACAGGTGACTCAAGCCTTGAACACGTTGAGCGAAGCTGAGCTTCAGCAGGTTGCCGAATATGTCGCCTTTCTGCGGTTCCGTGCGCGCGTCGTGTCGCCGCCGGTGATGGATGCACTGCACCTCGCCACGCTCTATGCCGAGTTTGCTGATGAGGATCGCACCTTAGCAGACGAGGGGTTGGAGGAGTACTGCGTTCACCTGCACGATGAGGACGCCCAATGACGATTAAGCGCGGTGAAGTGTGGCTTGCCGATCTGAATCCGATTCGTGGATCAGAGCAAGCCGGTATTCGGCCCATCTTGATTTTCCAGAACGATACCATCAATACCTTCACAACGACCGTAGTGACGATCCCCTTCACGACGAATCTCCGCCGAACCGCCTTGCCGTCGTGCGTGCGTGTCGCCGCAGGCGACGGCGGCTTGAGTGATGACTCTGTCGCTTTATGCCATCAACTGCGCGTCTTGGATGTCGAACGCTTAATTCGGCGCTTGGGGATCGTGAGTCGACCGACGATGGTAGCAGTCGAACGCTGTGTGCTGTTCACGCTGGGGATTGTCTGAGAGCGAAATAGATCGAGCATACCGTTGACGCTGTTACACATAGATTTGGCAGGAATATCAGACAAGAATAGTATCAATCGTAGTGGTCAGGACGAGGCCGCGCTGTCGTGGGGTGACCATTTCGAGAGCGGTGGAGAATCAAGCTACGCGGACACCGGCCCGTCTGATCGCTGATCACCCAGGATTGGAGGGATACGTGACGATCACCCCAGATACCAGAATTCGGCTATCTGGGGTAGGAACTGGT
Source organism: uncultured Chloroflexota bacterium (assembly GCA_903915775.1). Classification (GTDB taxonomy): domain Bacteria; phylum Chloroflexota; class Chloroflexia; order Chloroflexales; family Chloroflexaceae; genus Viridilinea. Next base: position 1,832 of record CAIWUD010000324.1, read on the forward strand.
CATGCGCGGCGCAACTGGCGTGCGGTGAGCAGCAGCACGAGCAGGAAGCTGACCAGGGCGATGGCCAGTAGCCCGAACCAACTCCAGGGCTCGGGGGCTAGACCGCGCAGCATGACGCGTTGGAAGCCGGCCAGGCCGTGGGTCATGGGGATAGCGTAGGCTACGGGGAGTGCCGGCAGGGCAAAGCTCTCGAGGGCGATGAAGAAGCCACTGAAGAAGATCGAGAGTAGTAGCGAGATCATGGCCAGTTGGATGGCCTGACTATCGGAGCCGGAGAGGGTTGAGATGAGGAACCCCACCCCTAGTGAGGCGACGATCAGCAGCAGGATGAGCCCGGCAAAGATGAGCCAGTTGCCCAACAGCGGTACGCCCAGCAGGGCCATGGCGCTGATGAGTACTAACGCCGCCAGGCCAATGAAGACCGTGTAGCCCAGGTATTTTCCAATCACCAGTTGGCTTAAGCTGACCGGTGCGACACGGAAGACCTCGAAGGCCCCCATAAGCCGTTCGCGCACCAGGGCAAGCGCCCCCAGGGTGATCGCCGTATGCTGAATCAGCAGGGCGAGCACCCCCGGCGCGTAGTAGACCACAGCCGAGTAGGCGCTCCCACGACTGTTGCTGTAGCGCTGACTAACTGGCGAGATGAGCGTATCGGGCGAGAGGCCGATGAAGATCTCCAGAGTCCCGTTGAGTAGCTGGAGGTCGCTGCGGGCCTGGGCCAGTTCAAGCAGTTGCTGATCGATCCGCCCCTCGGCAATGGCCTGATCAATTAGCCGCAGGCTACTGCGGAGGCGACGGATCGTCGGGCGCAACTCGGCCAGTTCGGGGCTCCTGTTTGCCAGGATTGCTTGTGCTGGCAGGAGCGCCTCAATCTGCTCCAGTTGCCCATTCAATGTGCTCAACCGCTCCCGCGTCACCTCCTGGCTCGTAGCGCTCAGCCCCTGCTCCAGTTCGACAACCTGCCCCTCGGCGTCGCCTAAGCGCACGCGGATCGCGGCTGCCTCCTGCTGAGCCTGGAGGGTTGCTCCCTTTAGGATGGCCTTATTGATCTCATTGACCTCGGCGTAGGCCAGGTACTGGATCCAGCCCTCGGTCAGCGGATTGATTGCATTTGAGAGGAAGGTGATCTCGGGGCTTCCGCCGCTGCTCAGGGTGGTGACGATGTCGGCGGGCAGCACCTGGACGAGGTCGAGCTCACCACGGGCCAGGCGCGCCTCAGCGTCGGCCCGGTCACTGGTGATCAGGCGGAGGTCGAAGTTGAGCCCAATTAGCGAGCGGATCTGGGCCTCATCGATCCCGTCCAGGCCTACTTCGGGAAGGACCACGGCGGTGCGTACTCGCGGTGTACTGTTCGCATACGTCGCACCAAAGAGGATGAGCACTAGCAGTGGACCCACGATCAGGCTCAGGATCAGCAACGGCTGGCGGCGAATCTCGTTGACTTCTTTGAAAAAGTAGGCCTGAATACGGATCCATCCGCGCTCCCATTGATTACCACCTACCGGAGCTATGGGCTGCTCAGCCACGGCGTTCCCCCTCCCGCTGCTCATCCTGGCGCATCAATTTGATAAACACCTCGTCGTAGCTCACCTCGAGGGCGGCGGCGCTCACCACGGGAATACGTGGGCGCTGGTTGGCCAGCCGCGCCAACACCTCAGGCAGCCACTCTCGGGCATCATCGACGATCACGTGCAGGTCAGTTTCTGCCTCGGGGTTGGACGAGGGGCGCACGCTACGCACGATATCCCAGCGCCGCAGCGTCGCCATCGCTCGGGGGAGATCTTCGGCATCGGCCAGCGTTACATCGATAATCTCGCCGCCAAGGGCCAGTCGCCGCAGATTGGCAGGGGTATCGATGGCCAGAATCCGCCCTTTGCGCATCACGGCCACATAGTCGCAGTAGACCGCCTCACTCACCACCTGGGTCGTAATGACCAGGGTACGCCCCTGATCCCGCAGTTGGCGGAAGTAGTCCCAGAAGCGGGCGCGCAGCAGGGGATCGATCCCGGCTGTCGGCTCGTCGGCGAAGAGCAGGGAAGGGTCGTGCATCAGGGCGCCCACGAGCATCAGGCGGCGCTGCATTCCCCCTGAGAGCTTCTGGCCAAGACGATCGCGCGCCTCACGGAGATCGACGAAGTCGAGCAGTTCAGCCATACGTTGGCGCATCCGGTTGCCCGCCATACCGTAGAGGCTGGCCACAAACTGGATGTTTTCGGCCACACTCAGGCGCGGGTAGAGCACAAACTGCTGGGGAATGTAGCCGATACGCTCACGGTCGCCCGTCGTAAACTGGGTTGGCGTCCGTCCGAGCGTGGTGATGCGACCGCGCTGCGGTGCCAGTAAGCCTAGGGCTACCCGGCAGGTGGTGGTTTTCCCACAGCCTGAAGGGCCGATCATCCCCAGGATCGTGCCTGCCGGTACGCTATAGGTCTGGTCGAAGATCCCAGCGCCATTACCGAAGTCGAGGGCCACGCCCTCGGAGTGGATTACAGCGGGTGGAGTTGATGTCATAGCCCTTACGGTCTCACTCGGCTCGAAAACTACGCTATGGAGGTTGCGCCCCCTTCAGAAGATGAGCCCAACCGCCCCGAGGGTCAGGCCGGCACCGGTACCGACGAGTAGCAGTCGTTGGCCACGTCTGATCTGCCCGGTAGCCACTGCCTCGGAGAGGGCAAGGGGGATTGAGGCAGCCACACAGTTCCCGCGCTCGGCTAGGTTGCACACGACCTGTGCAGGACGAAAACCGTAGCGCGTGTGGAGCAGATCAACGGCGTGGCCACTCGCCTGGTGTGGTACCACCCGATCGACCTCCTCGCGCTGCCAACCGATCTGTTCGAGGAACGTTTCGAGGAACGGGGTGAGCAGCCGGGCCGCTTTCTTGTAGACGCCCATCCCATCCATCGAGAAGGTGTTCATCTCGGGCCGCGTCGCTGGATCGTTCGGATGGTGGAGGGTTCCACCGCCACGGATTGTAGTCAGATCGGCACCGCTGCTGTAGGTCGCAAACTGGGCTTTGAGG
>CAIWUD010000325.1 GCA_903915775.1 uncultured Chloroflexota bacterium
ACCGAGCAGGCGCTCGGTGACCCCAGGTTAGAGGAGAATGTGGCCCTTGCCCCACGCCCGTACGGGCAACCCCCCGTGGCTGCCCCTCCACCCCGGGATCACCGAGCGCCAGCTCGGTCATGTTGGTAACCCATACGGGCAACCCCCCGTGGCTGCCCCTCCACCCCGGGATCACCGAGCGCCAGCTCGGTCATGTTGGTAACCCATACGGGCAACCCCTCCACACCACCTATTAGTACAATTGCCTACTTGATGGTACAATTACTTACACAACACCATACTCCAACACCACAACACCCTCCATGACAAGAGTGATCGATCGTCTCTCCCCGCTCTGGCGGGCCATCATGCTGGTCGCAACTTGTACCGTAGGCCTCCTCCTCCTCCCGCAGATACCCGTAATCGCATCGCGGGCAGTTGAACCAAAGTTCAACCACGTCTACCCGCTCGAAGGCAGCGGAGCGGATGCCTACCGTTGGGTAGAGCCTTCAAGCCAGGTCGTCATACCCTACACCCAACTCAAAGAGCGTGCGATCATCGCGCACCGCCTCACCGCCGGCCCAGACGGCACGCCCCCGCGCACGCTCACCATCGCTTCAGAGGGCGTCACGACGGAGTTTCAGCTCAAGAGCGGTGCTCCGGGGCGAATGTACCGCTACATCCTCCCCACGGATGGGAACGCGCTGCAGGCAACCTACACCATCAGCCCGCTCAAAGAGGGCATGGCCAACGATAGCCGCAACTTAGGCTTCATCGTCTACACCCAGCCAAGCACCAACGCCACGATCCTCACCCGATCATTTTTCCCTTCTGTCTTCACCCTTGCCCTCGCCGGGTTCGTGGTATGCTCACTGATCACCCTACGCATCTGGGGCCTACGGCGGCATGAACTGCTGGTGAGCCTCGCCCTCATCGGACTGATCGCCTTCTTCTACTACGCCTACCCCCGTGCCCTGATCCAGGTTGGCCTGATCGATGGCATGTGGCGTGGATTGGCCGTCATCGCCATCTGCGGGAGCCTCTGCCGCCTGCTGCTCCGCGATCGCTCACCCAGCCACTTCCTGCTCGCCCTGAGCATCGCCGCCGTTGCCCTGCCCCTGATCTACGTGCTGAACGGGCTCTGGAACAACCTCGGGCGAGACTGGGATGGCCTACGCGGGCTGCTGCCCATCCTGCTCGTCACCCCCATCCTCGCCGGAGGCCTCGTGCTACTCCAGCCGAGCCAACGGATGCGCCGTCTCGCCACGCCCGTGGCGCTCGCCGCCGTCTGCGCCTTCGGCTTCTGGAACATCTGGAGCGAACTCCCCGTACAGCCGTACGACTTCACCATCTACTGGAACGCGGCCCAACGCCTCCGAGATGGTGGCGCGATCTACGAAACTGTCCGTATGGTCAACGCCCCCTTTGACGTCTACAAGTACCACCCGAGCTTCCTGAGCCTGATCCTCCCCCTAACGAGCCTGGATCTCCCCACGGCTGCCCTGACCTGGAAACTGATCAACTTCAGCGCCCTCGTCCTCGGGATTGGGCTCGTCCTCTACAGCTTCTTCCCTACCCAGCACTGGTTATGGTTCTGTGCGCTGCTCTTGCTGGGCAACCTCGCCCCCATCGCCCGCTCGATCCGCTTGGGGCAGATCGACGGTCTGCTCATGCTCGGCATCGCACTAGCCATCACCATCAGCCGCACCCGTTGGGGCTGGATCAGCGGTCTCCTCTGGGCAACACTGGGCGTCATGAAGGTCTACCCACTCGCACTCATGGGTGGCGACATCTTGGCACGCCGCTGGCGCCTACTGCTGACGAGTATCATCAGCATGGCCACGATCCTCATCCTCTCAGGGGCACTCCTCGGCTGGGAGAACGAGCGTGCCTTCTGGCAAGAAGTTGTACCATCACTTGGCGATCGCACGACGCGCCTCTCCAACCAATCGCTCTACGGCCTGATTGGACGAACCCTCTACCCCGAAACGATCTCTAGCGGTAATCGCTCAACCAATCTCCCCCTCGTCTCACTCATCCATGCACCAGTGGCGCTCACCTTTGCCCTCCTGACCGGCTGGGCCCTCTGGCGGAGCTACCGAGCGCCACAACGCGCGACCTTACCTCTCGAGAGTGCCAGTCTGCTCACCTGTATGACCCTCCTGATCATCCCAGTCAGTTGGGATCACTACCAGGCGATTCTCCTCCTGCCACTCCTCGGCGCATGCGCGCTCGCCATGCAGCATGCACACCGGCGCACCCTGATCATCGGTGCCTTTATGCTCCTCGCGTTTGGCACCTACAAACAGCTGCAGATCCGGCTCGTTGATCAGGAGTTGCTGATCCTGCTCGCCTCATACCGAACCTTTGGCCTGATGCTGCTCTGGGGCTGGTGGATCGGCTGGCTACTCCATGCTGCCAACAACAAAGGTAAGGCCACAGATACTCAACCGAGGCTATAGTACAATGGTACAGTGAGTGACATGCCGATGTCATCGAAATGGGGGCCTGTATGAGTGAGACGATCACCCTTGATTTGCCCGAGCCACTGCTCGAGAGCGCTCGCGCGGTCGCAGCCCAGAGCCACCGGCGCATTGAGGATGTCCTGATCGAGTGGCTTGATCGGGCGGCAACCGACGTTCCGGTTGAGCTCCTATCTGACGAGCAAGTGCTTGCATGCTGCGATCTGCAGATGGAGCCCAGCCAACAGGCGCTATTGAGCGATCTTCTGACTCGCCAGCGGGAAGGAACGCTGACGACTGACGAGCGTGGCCAACTCGATTCGCTGATGGGTATCTACCGCCGTGGTATGGTGCGGAAAGCCCAGGCGCTGAAGGTGGCAGTTGATCGTGGGTTGCAGCCACCACTGAGCTGACGCCGTGACCCGTACCGATATCCCCGCTGACATTGAGCATCGTGTTCGCATTGCTGCACGCCACCGTTGTGGCTACTGCCTCAGCCCGCAGCACCTCGTGATGGCGCGCTTGGAGATCGAGCATATCATCCCACTCGCCAGGGGTGGTAGCAATGATGAAACAAATCTCTGGCTCGCATGCCCACTCTGCAATGGACACAAGAGCGCAAAAGTCGACGCTGTCGATCCTGCAAGTAGCGTCAGGGTTCCCCTATTCAATCCACGCACGCAGCTTTGGCATGAGCATTTCGCCTGGACGGACGATGGCTTGCGGATCGAAGGACTCACCCCGATCGGGCGAGCGACGGTTGTCGCGTTGCATCTCAGCGATGACCCAGATGCCGTCATCGTACGGAGCTATTGGGTGCTCGCAGGCTGGCATCCCCCGACCGATTGATCCCATGCCGAGTAGCGCATCAGAACAGCCTACGTCGACCAGGAGTTGCTGATCTTACTCGCTTCATACCGCACCTTTGGCCTGATGCTGCTCTGGGCTTGGTGGATCGGCTGGCTACTCCATGCTGCCAACAAGGGCCACAGGTGGTCAACTAAGTCTGACGAGCGGTGGGGAGGGGCGCAGGAGTATGTCGTACCGCTCGTCGACTCTACCATAGCAGCTAGGGAGCCACGGACTCAATAGGCCATTGGTGCTATCAGGGCCAGTGTGCTGGTACTAGCCATCGGTGGGCTTGCCCCCCGTGGCCGCCCCCCGTGCTTACCCTCCTCCGTACGGGCAGCCCCCCGTGGCTGCCCCCCCCGTGCTTGCCCTCCCCCGTACGGGCAACCCCCCGTGGTTGCCCCCCGTGCTTACCCTCCTCCGTACGGGCAACCCCCCGTGGTTGCCCCCCCGTGGCTGCCCCCTCCGTACGGGCAACCCCCCGTGGTTGCCCCCCAAAGCAAAGATGGTAGAATAGCAGAGGAACATGCCACCTACACGATAAGGACATGCATGGCCTCGATCACAACGATCCTTCAACTCAGTCTAGGCGGACTACTCCTCGATCAACGGGCGTTCCATGCGCAGCGTGATGCCCCCGACGGGCTACGCCGCGGTGCACTCCTCGTAGCCTTTGTCGGCCTACTGGTGGGCATTGCCGCTTGGATTGGCAACCTAGGCGAATATCTCACCCAGCCCAACCCCAACCAACTGCTTGAAACGCTCCTCCGTGGAGTCGTCCAGCTGCCACTCTACCAAGAGCTCGTAGCGGAGAGCCCCGATCTTGGGAGCGCAGTTGAGCAGTCAATCGGCCAATCGAACGGACTGCTAGTCAGCAACCCCCTGCAGGGTCTACTGGGCCTCTTCTTTGCGCCACTTGTTGCACTCCTCGTCTGGTTCATCTTCGGCAGCATCGTCCATGTTACAGCCCGCATCCTCGGTGGTGAGGGCAGCTTCAACCAGACCCTGGCGTGTACCGCCCTGGCCAGTGGAGCGAACCTCCTCGCCTTGGTGCAACTGATCCCCTATGCACAGGTAGCGGCCACAACGACCCTCGGTCTCATCGCCACCTACCTAGCCGTGCGCGAGAGCCACCGCCTCAGTTCATGGCGCTCCTTCGGGGCAATCACCCTCGGACCAGTGCTATTCACCCTGCTCATCGGTGGCCTCTTCTGCTGCGTACTCTTTCTGGCTGTGAACAGCACCGTCCCAGGAGTCGTACGATGATCGAGCTATTCAATGGGGCTTTGACCCTCAACCGCCAGCTGATGCTAGGCCTCCGCGAAGCGCCCGATACCATTCAGCGCGGCTTCCTACTGATCCTCCTCGTTGGCGTGCTGGTAGGCGGCGTCAACGGGATCAGCAATCTCCTGAGTACGGCGACACCAGAACAGGCGCTAGAGAACTTCCGGCGCGAGCTAGAGACTCAGATCGATCAACTCGTTCTCACTTCCAATGATCCCAACATGGCTGAAGTGACACGGGTAATCAATGAGAACAAAGAGCCATTTTTCGCGCTCATCAACGATATCCAACTGCTACCAACGGCCCTACCGCGCCCGGCAGGACAACTATTTCAACTGCTGGCCACAACGATTAGTAGCCCCCTCTCCTACCTCAGTTCGATGCTCCTGGCGGCAGTAGCCACCCACATCGTAGCGCGCCGCCTCAACGGCCAGGGCAGCCTGCAGCAGATGATCGGACTGAGCTCGCTCTCCGTCGCCCCCCACGCCCTCGACGCCCTCGCCTTCATTCCAGGGCTGGGCGGCACAATCACGCTCATCGCCTGGGCCTGGGGGCTTGTGGTACTCATCGTTGCAACGAGCATCGCTCACCGCATCGACAGCTCACGGGCAACGATGGCGGTACTCTTCATCCCACTCCTCATGGTCGTCCTCATCGGCCTAGCCTGCTGCCTCCTGCTCGTGTTCGCAGGCGTTCTGGCTGGTGCAAACCCGGTCTAAGGCAGGGTTCGGTTTCGGCTACGCCGACCTGACACACTGGCGACACCAGGGCTAGGTTGGGTCTTTTTGGGGAGGGCTTCGCCCTCCCCACCTCCCGGAAGCATGTCAAGCTGGTTTGAGACCCGGCCTAGGGCAACGGGTGGGGTGCGGAGGGCGAAAGGTTTTCATGTTACACCAGGGAAGAAATCAAATGTATGGTGGCCCTACTCGTTGTCCGACGTCTCATCCTGACCTGCTTCACCCTCATAGCAATCTCACTCCTCGTCTTCGCGGCTGTCGAGCTAGTTCCTGGAGATGCGGCCCAAGTCATTCTTGGTAGGCAGGCAACCCCTGAAACCCTGGCAGCGCTCCGTGTACAACTAGGTCTCGACCGGCCCGCCCACGTGCGCTACATTGCATGGGCTAGCGGTATTGTGCGTGGCGAATGGGGCGAGTCGCTGGTGCTGAATGTCGCTATAGGCCCGTTACTAGCCCAGCGTGTCTGGAACTCCCTGGTGCTTGGTACGATAGCCCTTTTCGTTGCTGTACCTCTGGGCATACTCCTTGGAGTGGTAGCTGGACTCAGCCAGGGGCGCTGGCTCGATCACGCTATCGTCTCCTTCACACTCCTTGCCGTCACCTTGCCACCCTTTGCGACGGCTATTTTTCTCATCATCGTCTTCGCATCCTGGCTGCGCTGGTTGCCCGCAGCGAGTTTTATTGCGGCTGACGCCAACATGTGGGCATCGGCGCGTTTCCTTGTGTTGCCTGTACTCACCCTCACCCTAGGGTCACTCGCCCATATTGCGCGCCATGCGCGCGGTAGCATCATCGAGGTGATGGAG
>CAIWUD010000326.1 GCA_903915775.1 uncultured Chloroflexota bacterium
GATTCATCGACCGGGTACGCGCTTGCATTCACACAATCCTTCCGTGAAGTATGGGGCAGGTGCGCCTCAGGTTCGGCTGCGCCAATCGACTTGATCCCATGGAGGGCCTGCATCCTGCCCTGGGCACCCGTGCAGCATACTAGGCAGTTGTTCATTCGCTGTGTAGATAGGGCCTATGCCGCGTGTAGTAAGTATAGGTGAGGTTTCGCATGGGGGGCAAGGCCCTGCCCCAACCTGGGATCACCGAGCGCCTGCTCGGTCTTTTCGGGAACCAGTTACGCTGATCTGAACCCTGCCTTCCCCCAAAAGTGCATACCTCCCCCAGAGCAAAGGCGTCTCACCGCACGGCCCCCCTGTGGTTGCCCTACCGTTACCCTCCCACACCACGATGTTTGACAGTCAGTTCACACCATGGTATAAGCATCGCGCTATGTGCACGGGTATGACTTTGCCGCATACACCACGTCTGTGTAGAGGAGTGTCTTGGTGTCACCAATGCACCGCGCCCCCGTCGCGCTGGTGTGCGTCATCGGAGTTGTCGTTGCGGTCACAATGTTGGGCGCCGCTACACCGAGTAGAGGCGTAGCAGAGGTCAGCCCAACCCTACCGGCAGCTACTGCCGAGGTGTCGCCAGTTCCGCAAGAGCCCTCCCCGTCGCCACTACCGACCCACACGCCGATCCCACCGACAGCGACCCTGGCTCGTCGTGAGTTCAACGAGAGTGCAGCCATGAAGGTTGCGCCCACGAGCTTTTTGCCCGGGCGCGGGCCTCAACTCCCCGGTGAGTTTGTCTATGCGGGCCGTCGCTTGGACTTCTTCGTCGGTCGTGGTACCTTCAGCGCCGACGAGGTGGCCGAGATGGCCATCAAAGCTGAGCACGCCCTGAGCTACATCCAGCGCCGCTTTGCCGCGACCCTGAGCGAGCGGGTCTCCGTTGGTGTCTACTCCGCGAGTCTCGCGCCGGGCCCTGGTACCCGTGGGATCGCCTACACCTACGGCGCAACCAACGTCCGTATCTACTACCGGCCCGGTGAGGATAAACATGCAGCCCTCGTGATTCTGGTTCATGAATTGGCCCATGCACTCCAGGCTGATGCCTACGGAAAGATCCCCCAGTCTCGTGTGGACACGATTCTGCTCGAAGGCCTCGCTTGCTGGATCGCGGGCGAATACTGGTTGAGCCTCTCTGAGGTGAACTCGTTTCAGGAGCGTGCCCGCCAACTCTACCAGGCGGGCTATCGGGGTAACCTGGCCACCATGGGCTACGGGGGCCTGGATACTGCCTACGATATGTGGGCGGGCTTTGTCGACTACCTGGCGCGAACCTACGGCTGGGATCGTTTCAATCTGCTCTACACGACTGGTCGCGGTCGCGCCCCTGGTTCCGCGGACTATCAAGGTATCTACGGCAAAAGCCTGAGCGAACTGCAGCGCGAGTGGTATGCAACGCTGCGCTGAGTGGAGTGCATGGCTACCGCTTCAGCGAGCTGGCTATTGGGCCTCCCGTGGTTGCCTTTGTGGCTGATTTCCCCCGATGGTGAGTAGCTGCTCTCACATTCCTGTGGTAACATGTGGAACCAGATAGCGTCAACAGACCTGTTTGTGTACCTTCGAGGCTGCTGATGATCGGTGACGAACCCCAGATGAAACAGTTGCACGACCGCGCGACGCGGGGGCATACACTCACCGCTGATGAGCAGGCTCAGCTTGACGCCTGGTATGCGGCTCAGGATGTCGATGAAGCTGCGATGCTTAGCGTTGCAACGATGCCCGACGACCTACGTGACCTCCAGTCTGGAGTAGAACATGTGACGGTACTCGATCAGCTTAAAACCCAGCAGGCAATACTCCTGCCTGAACAGGGCGAGTTACTTCGACTGCAGCGCGAACTGCTTCAACTACTGCTCCCGGATGAAGATGAGTCGGCATCCTCATCATGATCCCTGAGCGCCTGCAAATCCTTGATGGTGAGTAGCTGCAATAAGCGATGCCGTTGCCCCACAGATAGGGCTATGGTAGAATGGAATGTGTTGCATGAAGCGTGTCACCGATGGTCACGACTCTGCAGCAGAGTGCCCCTATCGATTCTGGTAGCTTGAACTCATCGAACCACCAGGGTTCCTGGAGTACTCTCCTGGAGGTTGTACCAAGCCGGTCTATAAGACAGAGGTGTAGTTGTATGGAAAAGTCTACCTGGACGACCAAGGTAGGCCTGGCCCAGATGCTCAAGGGTGGCGTCATCATGGATGTCATCAACGCTGAACAGGCCCGTATCGCTGAGGAGGCCGGCGCGGTAGCAGTGATGGCCCTCGAGCGAGTTCCTGCCGATATTCGAGCTCAGGGCGGTGTTGCGCGCATGAGCGATCCTGAACTGATCCTGGCGATCAAAGCTTCAGTGACGATCCCCGTGATGGCAAAAGCACGGATTGGCCACTTTGTCGAAGCACAGGTGTTGGAGTCGCTGGGGATTGATTATATCGACGAGAGTGAGGTGCTCACCCCAGCTGATGAAGAGCACCATATCAATAAGCATAAGTTCAAGATCCCCTTTGTCTGTGGTTGCCGAAATATCGGCGAGGGATTGCGCCGGGTAGCCGAGGGTGCAGCAATGCTGCGCACCAAGGGCGAGGCTGGCACCGGAAATGTCGTCGAAGCTGTACGCCACGCCCGTGCCGTCTATAGCGAGGTGCGTCGCTTGCAGGGCCTGGGCGAGGATGAGCTGTTTGTCTATGCCAAGCAGATCCAGGCCCCCTACGAACTGGTACGCCAGGTTGCTGAGACTGGCCGCATGCCGGTGGTCAACTTTGCAGCTGGTGGTATCGCCACCCCTGCCGATGCTGCCTTGATGATGCAGCTGGGTGTTGATGGGGTCTTCGTTGGCTCGGGTATCTTCAAGAGTGGTGACCCGCTGAAGCGTGCCCGTGCGATTGTCGAGGCGACGACCCACTACAACGATCCTGAGATTATCGCTGAAGTGAGTAAGAACCTTGGTGAGCCGATGGTTGGCATTGAGATTAGTAAAATTCCTACCGAGCAGCTCATGGCGCAGCGCGGCTGGTAGGTGGTTGATACCCCCATGACGATAGGTGTTCTCGCCCTCCAGGGCGACTTCCGTGAGCACGTTGAGGCGCTGCGCCGTGTTGGTGCAGCGCCGATCGATGTGCGCCTGCCTCGACAGTTAGCCCTCGTGAGCCATCTGATTATTCCGGGTGGTGAAAGTACGACTATTGGTCGTTTACTTAACCTGTATGGGATGATCGAGCCGTTACGCGCTCGTGCCGGGCGCGATCTAGCGATCTGGGGAACCTGCGCAGGGGCAATCTTGCTCGCTCGTGAGCTACGTGATGCTCGTGCTGCAGGTCAACATACCCTGGCGCTGATGGATCTCACGGTGCGTCGGAATGCTTTCGGGAGCCAACTCGATAGTTTTGAGGCCCCGCTCAACGCCCCGGTTCTCGGTGAACCGCCACTACCAGGAATCTTCATCCGTGCTCCACGGATTGAAGCGATTGGTCCTGATGTCGAGGCGGTCGCCACCCTGCCAGATGGTGAGATTGTGGCTGCCCGTCAGGGACGGATCCTCGCTACGACCTTTCACCCCGAGTTGACAAGCGATGATCGCATGCACCGCTACTTTCTTACGCTGTAGTGGGGGCTCCTAAACTTCTGAAGGCAAGGTTTCGCTGCGCAAGTAGCTGCTTTCAACGCGGAGAGGTGTGAGGGCCGCACCTTCCACCAGTTGCCCTGGTCGATGCGGTAGGTTCCCACATCTCTGCCGCGGTAGCGGTGAACGGCGTAACTCAGTTCCGAGCCATGCCTGAGCCCGTTGGGGCTAAACTCTATGCTTCGCTCTGTTGCACCGGGCGATCTCTGGAACCTCAGGCGTAAGCCGAGCCACCAGATTATGCTCTACACCGAGGGGTTGCTGGTGCAGACCCACCGGCCGGCTTGGTTTGCACTCCGCTGCTTGCTGCGGGGCAATGGTCGTGAGATGACTACGGCCGTCTACCATGACTGGGATGGGCGTGCCGTGATCCAGAGTCAGGGACGACCCGGTCGCCCTGAGCAAGATGTTGTCTACCTAGCTGCTGATGGTACGCCTGGTGTCCGTGTACCGCGTGACTACGAGCTCTGGTATCAACTGCTCCACTACATCTGCCACCGTGCCGGAGCCAGTTATGTGCAGCGTCTCTACGCTGCCGTTCCCAGTGAACACCACGAGTTGCGCGAGATTTTCCGTCAGACTGGCTTTCATACCTTCACTCATACGACGATCTTGCACCTTTCAGGCCCCGATTGGGACCAGCGCACCTCTCTGGCTCCGATGCGTAGTCAGTTGCGCCGCGATCACTGGGCGATCCAGAAGCTCTATGGTGCAATTACCCCCCACCAGGTGCAACATGCCGAAGTACGTAACGCCCACTCGTGGGCGTTACCGCTCGCCGATCACTGGGTGCGTTCGCGTCGGGCTGCATGGGTGATTGGTCCTGCTGATGATCTCACTGGCTACTTACGCCTGAGTAGTGGACCTACCGGTCATCTCCTTAGCCTGCTCGTCCGACCTGATAGTCGCGACCTGGTTGTGGACATGCTGCGCTTTGGACTCAGCCAACTCCATGATAGTCGACCGGTCTACCTCCTACTTTACGAGTATCAGAGTGAGCTCGTTGCCCCCGCAGAGGCCCTCGGTTTTCAGCCTATCGGTGAACAAGCAATGCTCGTCAAGTATACGGTGGTGCCCGTCCGGCGACCCATGCTCACCCCCTCACTCGATACCGGCATGAAGCCACGTCTCCCTGCCCGTCGCATCGCAGTGCCGAGAGAGGATCAAACGTGCTATGTCTGAGCAATCACATGGACCCCACGATATTGAGTTGCTGCTCGCGGCACTCCCAACCCACATCACTACGGCCATCCGCGCTTCTGAGGAGGAGCTTGACGATCTGCTTGAAGTGGTGATGGATCTTGGTCGATTGCCCGAGGCGCGCTACCGCACCCAGGAGCGCTTTCTCGGTGATCGGGAGATCACCCTTGCGGATATCGATACCGTGATCACCCATATCGGCGAATTTGGTGAGGATAACCGTGCTGGGATTCCGCGTACCCTCCACCGTATCTCGGCGATTCGCAACCGGAAGGGTGTAGTCATCGGCCTGACCTGTCGCGTTGGGCGAGCGATTTTCGGGACGGTGGCGATTATCCGCGATCTCGTCGAGACGGGCAGTAGCATCCTGCTCCTTGGTAAGCCCGGTACGGGTAAAACCACGCTGCTGCGTGAAACGGCCCGCGTCTTGGCCGAGGAGCTCCGGAAGCGTGTGGTGATTGTTGATACGTCGAATGAGATTGCCGGTGATGGTGATATTCCCCACCCTGGGATTGGCCGTGCACGGCGCATGCAGGTGCCACGCCCCGCTGAACAGCACGCTGTCATGATCGAGGCGGTCGAGAACCATATGCCCGAGGTGATCGTCATCGATGAGATTGGGACCGAACTGGAGGCGATGGCTGCACGTACGATCGCTGAGCGCGGTGTACAACTTGTCGGTACTGCTCATGGCAATACCCTCGACAATCTGATGGTCAATCCAACCCTCTCCGACCTCGTTGGTGGTATTCAGGCGGTTACCCTTGGTGATGAGGAGGCGCGGCGCCGCGGTACCCAGAAGACGGTGTTGGAGCGCAAAGCTCCGCCAACGTTTGATGTACTGGTGGAGATCCAGAGTTGGGATCGGGTGACGGTCTATGCCGATGTTGCCTCGGCTGTTGACGCCATTCTACGCGGTGAATCACCACCTGCCGAGGAGCGTTCACGTGGTGCCGATGGTCATGTTCAGACTGAGTCGGTGGCTCGTGAGCTGATCAATGCACCTGCCCTCGCTCGGCGTAGCGGTGGCCAGCGCGATCGCGGTGGAGAGCGTATGGGTATGGGGATACGTACTAGTCGACCTGCTCCCGCCGATCTCGTGGCAGGCCCGCGGCGCAGCGACCGCCTCGCTCCTGGACCGAGCCCCGCCGCTTCTGCATCTGTCCCCGATGCATCCACGCAGCGCATCTTCCCCTTTGGGGTGAGCCGTAACCGCCTTGAGACGGCTATCGAGCGGCTGCGTGTTCCCGCAGTGATTGTGCGCGAGATGAAAGATGCGACCCTCGTCATGACGCTCAAGAACTACTACCGTCAGAGCGCCCAGCGCCTGCGACAGGCTGAGGAGCAGGGGGTACCAGTCTATGTTCTGCGCAACAATACGATCACCCAGATGGAGCGTCAGTTAGCGACGGTGTTTCATTTGCGCGAGTTCGACAGCGATGAGGCGCCGTCGGGCGCACGCCGTGGTGACGATAGCAGTGTGGTCGAAGAGGCTATGCTCGAGGTGGAGAGTGCGATCAGTCAGGTGATGAATGGTCAGCAACTTGCCATCGAGTTGGCTCCTCGCAGTAGCTACATTCGGAAGCTGCAGCACCAGATGGCCGATCGCTACAACCTGCGCTCGGAGAGCCGGGGTGAGGATACGAACCGGCGGGTGAAGATCTTTCGCTGATGGTTGGTGACCGCTGCCCGCGGCGAGGTTGGGGGGAGCGGTGGCGGGCGTTGCCCGCTACCGGTCACGTCGGTGTAGGATGCTCCTCTAGGCTCCAGGCCTGTACCCCATGGGTCACGAAGGAGAAGGGGCGTACCTGCACACCGGCCTCGCCGAGGGCGCGCTCAAGCGCTAGGCGGCGATCGAAGGGGCAGGCAAAGACCATGAAACCGCCTCCACCTGCCCCGGTGATTTTGCCCCCCCACGCGCCATGGCGTAGAGCCATTGCATAGACTTCATCGACGATGGGTGGGGCAATGTGGGGCGAGAAGGCCTTCTTCACCTCCCAGGCGTCATGGAGCAGCCGTCCAAAATCGGCAATGCGCAGTTCACGGAGGAGCCGTACGGCCTCATCCACAAACGCCTTCGTCTCGTCGTGGTAACGCAGCGTGTCACCCTTCACGAGGCGCTGTACCTGGTCGGCCATCAGGTGGTGGCGGAGGAGTTGACGGTTGCCAATGTAGCCAATAATGAGGCAACTCTCCAGTTCGAGGAGTGCGGTCGGATCGTCGAGCACCGGTTCGACGCGCACCTGGCCCTGGCCAAAGTGGTAGACAGACATCCCCCCAAAGACGGCGGCATACTGATCCTGGCGCCCCCCTGGGATGCCCAGATCGATCCGCTCGATGCGGAAGGCGAGCTCGGCCAGATCGTGGGGGTCAAAGCCCTCGTTGGCGACGTTGTAGAGCAGTCTGAGCATGCTAACGACGAGGGCTGATGAGGAGCCGAGGCCACTGCCGGGGGGCGCATCACTAAACATGGTCACCCGGTAGCCCGGTTGATCAGAGGTGAAGCCCGGGTGCAGGTGGGGTAGAGCGTCGAATACGGCCTGCGGGAGGGTCAGTTTGCCATCCCAGGCCCGCCCACTCACCAGACGGCTCACCTCCTGGAGATCGAGCGAGCGGATGGTCAGGCCTGGCTCAGTGCTTGCGTTGAGCATACAGCGCACGTAGAGGTTGATGGTACAGTTGAGAACCTTCCCACCATACTCCTCGGCGTAGGGGCTGACATCGGTACCACCGCCGAAAAAACCGATGCGCATTGGGGCACGGGCTTTGTAGATCTTCACAAAAGGGCTCCCTGGTTGCTCTGCGATCCGAGATGGTTGAAGTATACGGCATGTTGCAAACGGGAGGTCTCGTGCAGCTACAGCCCAAGAGCCGCCTTGCCAATCTGAGTGAGCGCCGCATCATCCATCGGCGGGTGCCCCAGGCCGGCGCGCACATCACGGAAATAACGCTCCAACGGCAGCGCACGTGCCAAACCCGCCGATCCAACGACCCGTAACGCCAGATCGGTGACCTTGATCGCATTATTTGTCGCAAGGTACTTGACCGCCGCAAGTTGCCAAGCGATCGAGTCATGGCCTTCCGGGTCTGCCTGCCACGCTTCCGCCGTGCCGTACAACACTGAGCGGCTCTGCAGTAGCAGGAGCTCAATTTCCGCAATTCGATGCTGGATGGTCTGCAACTCGGCGATTGGTCCCGCCATACCATTGGGACGACGCGTGCGGGCATACTCGACCGCGAAGTCACGTGCCGCCGTCGCGATACCGGTATACACTGCGGCAGTGACCATTGACCAGCCGCGGGGATCGACCGCTGCGCTGCGTTCGCCGTCGTCGGGTAGCAGTGCTTCAAACGGTAGATCCACATGCTCCAGCACGATATCATGGCTGGCCGTCGCGCGCATACCGAGGTTGTCCC
>CAIWUD010000327.1 GCA_903915775.1 uncultured Chloroflexota bacterium
GCCGCATCGCGCAGCCCGCGGGCATCGTGAATAGCCTGACGCACCTTTGCATAGACCTGGTCGGTCTGGATGGCATCGTCAATGATCCGGATATAGGGGGTCACGTTCTGCTCAAGGAGCTTCTGCTTCAGTGCGCCGACCTTCTCCCCTGCCTCTTGCGAAGCGAGAAGCCAACAGTGGCGTAGCGTTCCCCCCCGCTGGTGCCAAGCGATGATATCCTCTTCGGGGCCTTTGGGATTCAGTCCAACCGGTAGGATCAGCCCGGCATGTGCTTCGGCCTGCTGCTCTGGGGCGATGACATTGCGTACCACGACTCGGCGCCGTTCGAGCACGTGCAGCAAGCGCTGGAAACTGAACGCGACAAAGAGGAAGATGGCTGTCGCACCAATGATCAGTGCAACCAGAAATGCAGGCGCAGCTCCTAAGCTGTTGGTGAGCAGTTCGTAGACCGCGTTGCCGAGAATGGCCAGGGCCAGTGAGCCAACAATGAAGAGGAACGGCACCCGGGGGTCGAGGAAGGATCGCAGGAGGTTGTTGAGTGAGGGTGAACTCATGCCAAATCCCTTTTTAGCGGTACTGCTCGGCCATGCGGAGGGCAGTTTCGCGCATCATCTCCACCAATTCGGGAGGCTCATGTACCGTACACTGCTCGCGGTAGCGGATCAGGATCTGGCGTGCCTGCCAGAGATCACTGCACTCGGCGTGGATATCTGCCGAGCCGTCAGGGAGGAAGTGCGCATCGCTACCCGGGAACCAGAGAGCGATGTCGCGCTGCCGTGCGACCATGGGGCTCAGGGTGTAGTGCAGGCGATAGTGGGGCCGGAGCGGTGGGATCGGCGGGAGCACCGTAGGGAGAAGTTCGAGGCTATCAGCGACCATGCGATCGATACGGTAGATGCGGTAGCGAGGAGCAATCGTAGGGTTGCTACAGTCGTAGCAGTAGGCATCGAGGTAGTGGTGCCCATCGCGAAAGAAGAGTTCGTAGGGGGCAACCCGGTGCAACTCTACACTATCGTCGGTGATGTAGGAGGAGCGGTAGGCAAAGCTGATCTGCTGACGCCCAAGGGCCCGGCGCACATGGGCGAGCAGCTGCTGATCGATCGAGCGCGAGGGTACTGGATAGTCGAGGCGTACCTCACGCGAGCGCCTCGGCTTGCTGCCACCCCGATGCTCAGGGGCATCAGGCGGGAGCGGCAGTGAGCCCGTGAGGCCCTGGCGGCGCTCTGGGGGCAACAGGGCAATAATCCGATCGAGCAGTGCGGCCACTCGCGGGGCGTTGGGTAGGGCACTGAAGGCAAAGGTATTCATCAGGAAAGCCAGGGCCTCCAGATCCTCATCGGCGAGATCGAGCAGCGCCAGGCGCCCATAGTCGCTCAACTGGTAGCAACCATTGACATAATCGATCGTACACTCAAACTCATCGCGCAGGGCAGCAAGGTCGCGGCGCAGCGCGGTGCGTTCATCGGTGGGGTAGATATCCTCGGCATCATTGCTCTGGTTGAAAAAAGCACGGGTATCCGCGATCAGAGTGACGGGATCTGCCGGGCCGCGCACCAGGCGGCGCACCAGGAAGAGCCGTCGGTGGAAGGTAAGCCAGGAGGCGCGCTTGATACCGCCGCGACGGGTTGATTTCTCCATAGCTACTCCTCATGCTGCTCTTACGCGCACCAAGCCATGCCCAAAGACACACGCCTTGCCCACGTGGAGCAGTTCAGCAGCGAGGAGCGCGGTCCGAACCTCGGCAGGCACCGCGCGGAGCAGCACACTCCCGATGATCCCACCGAGTTTCATCTGGCGCTGGGTACCCCCACGGTGGCTCGTACGCTCCCAATCGACCCACTGCACCTGGGCGCTCTCGACGCGCACGGTGCGTGCTGCCGCTACCAGCGGGCGGTAGTCAGCCTGCCAAGGACCAGCGCCGTGGAAGGTGGCCAGGGCATTGA
Source organism: uncultured Chloroflexota bacterium (assembly GCA_903915775.1). Classification (GTDB taxonomy): domain Bacteria; phylum Chloroflexota; class Chloroflexia; order Chloroflexales; family Chloroflexaceae; genus Viridilinea. The sequence continues at coordinate 1,944 of CAIWUD010000327.1, forward strand.
TGCGCCAGCAGATCGCCTGCACCACCGCCCCGAGATCGAACGTTTCGATGAAGCTCCCCTGCTGCTTGACGCGCAGTGGGGTGAGCAGATCCAGGCGCAGATCGGCCGCCAACGCCTCCCCATGGAGCGGCAACTCCGCGAGGTTGAGCAACTCCAGCGCATCAGGCTCCAGGAGGCGTCCATCCTGGTAGATCGGTAGCGTCGCCGTCCCAAAGGGCTGCAGCAGTTCAACCTGTTCCAGGTGGGCCTTTGCCATATCGCGCCCCAGACCACTCTTCCCAAGCTCAGCAAAGCCGTAGAGGAAGTAGGGGAGGAAGTCGATCCCGCGCCCAACGAGCAGCAACCCAAACTCGAGGGGATCACCCACAGCGAAGTCGCGCTGCCGGTCGAGGGGCGGCTCGATCACGAAGGGGCGCGGTAGATCGCGCAGATCGTGGAGGTGCGCCACCCCCTCGGGATGGGGCGTCTCGAAGACCCAGCGGTAGGGGCAGAGTAGCTCTGCATTACACTGCTCAACCTGGTTCCAGCAACTGGGTGCACAGGATGTCCGTTGGAAGGCGTAGCCAAAGCCGCCCCGCAGCAGCGCACCCTTGTAGGGCGGGAGGGTCGTCGCTTCGAGGAGCCTGTAGCGCACCCGCGCACGGAGCAGCGAGAGGGGCGGAAAGCGTAGGGGCAGTTGGTGCATAGCGGTACCTCAACGGCGCTGGCGTGCTGCCATACGCAGGCTCTGCAGATTGACCACCTCGGCAACCTCGTAGCGCGTCGGCGTACTCTCGGCGACGGGGCGAATGTTGAGCAGCGCTGGGAAGCCTCCCGTGCGCCCATGGATCTCGGCGATAAGGGCGAGGGCCAGGGGCGCCAAGGCGGGCGGGTTGAGGAGCAGCGGGATCGTCTGCCACTCCTCGGCCGTGAGCCCCGCCGCATCGGCGAGCTCCGCCGCCACCTCGGCCAGTGGCCGCGAACGATCGGCGTGGGCGGCGAGATCGCGCAC
>CAIWUD010000328.1 GCA_903915775.1 uncultured Chloroflexota bacterium
CTCCATCAATGCCACCTCAATCGGCATGGTATCGCCGCCAACGCTGGTGTAGACCATACCCAGGCTGACCCCGATCTGGTTCTGCCGTTCGACATCGATCGAGTCGTGGCGGGGCGGGCCAAGCATCTGTTCGACCAGGCGCGGCGTAATCACCCGCTGGTAGCTCCGCCCCTCAGCAATCCGTCTGGCGGTCTTGCGGCAGATAGCACCAATCTCACGCTCAAGGCCACGCACACCAGCTTCATAGGTGTAGCCACGAATAATTCTGGTCAGGGTCGGTGTACCGAAACGTAGCGGTGCATCCTTCAGGCCACAAGCCACCTGCTGACGAGGTACCAGGAAGCGGCGCGCAATCTGGAGCTTCTCATCCTCACTGTAGCCAGGAATCGAGATGACCTCCAGACGATCGAGCAGCGCTTCGGGTAGATCATCCAGGTAGTTCGCCGTAGTGATGAAGAAGACCTTTGAGAGATCAAAGGGGAGGTCGAGGTAGTGGTCGGAGAAGGTATGGTTCTGTTCGGGGTCGAGGAGTTCGAGGAGGGCATCCGCCGGATCGCCACGGAAGTCGGCACTGAGCTTATCAACCTCATCAAGCATAAAGACCGGATCGAGGCTGGCGGCATCCTTCATCCGCTGGATGATCCGACCGGGCATCGCACCGATGTAGGTACGGCGGTGGCCCCGAATCTCCGCCTCATCACGAACCCCCCCCAGGCTCACGCGGACAAAGGGGCGACCCACTGCGTGGGCGATACTCTGACCGAGGCTCGTCTTACCCACCCCGGGCGGGCCGACTAGGCAGAGAATAGGGACCCGCTGGTCTGGACCGGCGAGGTGGCGCACCGCGATGAACTCCAGGATGCGATCCTTTACCCGAGTGAGGCCATAGTGCTGTTGCTGCAATACCTGCTCTGCACCGCGTAGATCGATCACCCCGTCGCTATAGCGGCCCCAGGGTAGGCTGAGCAGCCAATCCAGGTAGGTACGGACAACCGAGTACTCCGGAGTAGTGGGAGGCATCGCCTCTAGGCGTCCAATCTCCTCATCAGTGCGGGCCCGTACCTTTGCCGGAAGCGACGCAGCAGCGGCGCGCAGCTTCAATTGGGCCACTTCGCGCTGAAGGGGATCCTCCTGCCCTAATTCACGTTGAATGACCTTTAGCTGTTCACGCAGGAAGAATTCGCGCTGGCTCCGATCGACCTCCTTCTGCACCTGCGACTGGATCCGATTCTCAAGTTCAAGCAGATCCAGTTCCTGGGTGAGTAGGGCTGAAATACGGTGGAGCCGCTCCTCCACATCGATCGTCTCGAGGATCTGTTGGCGATAGGCTAACGTAATCGGCAAGGTAGAGGCAACCAGATCGGCTAGCCCTCCTGGATCGTCTACGTTGAGGGCAGAGATGTAGGCATCATCTGGGAGGGTTCGTGAAAGGCGCACTACCTTCTCGAAGAGGGCAAGCACGGCGCGCATGAGCGCCTCGATCGCCATCGTGCGCTCAACATCGCCATAGAGCGGCACCGCACGTACACGTCGTACGGGGCTCTGCTCCAGCGCCGCGAGGATGCGCATGCGGCGCTGCCCCTCGAGCAGAATGCTGGTCGTCCCATCGGGCATCCTGCGCACACGCTGCACCGTGGCCTCTACACCAACCGTATAGAGATCGTCCTGCTCAGTCGTGCTGCTATTGCGACGGGTGACGGCCAACACAAGGTGATCGCTCCCCCACGCGAGTTCAGCAGCCGTGATGGCCTCTTCGTCGATCAGGATCAGGGGGGCGAGCATGTGGGGGAAGAGAACGGTGTCGGGGAGGGGGAGCACCACGAGATCGCGCCCTGCAGCAGTTCGATCGCGGGGCGCATGGGGGGCACCAACCGATGGAAAATTGAAGAGAACAGCGGTCTCTTCGTGCACTGCAACCTCCGATGAAGCCGCCTCTGCGGGGGAGTGGTGGTAGAGCCTCCACGCTTGTGAAGGTAGGTCGCCTCAGGTGGGATTCGGGGGCATGATCCCAGAAGGGGATCCTTGGGGGCCTATGAGGGCTTTTACCCCCGTGAGGAGCGCGGATTGGAGGATAACGTCATGTCTGTGCGGCCAAAAGCCTACTTGATGAAGATCAGTCTCGCATCGATTATAGCATAGGAGCTCCTGCTTAAGGGCCTTTTACCGCAGTAGAAAGCTGTGCATTTCAATGCGAATAGGGGGAGCGCAGCTTGACAGCCGGGCTAGTTTCGGCTACAATGCTGCGGCTTGCCAATGTAGCTCAGTCGGTAGAGCAGCTGTTTCGTAAACAGCAGGTCCGGGGTTCGAGCCCCCGCATTGGCTCCACTCGTTCTAGCAGTGCAACGCGGAGGGCCGAGGAGATCCAGGTGGTCTCCCCGGCCCTCGGGCTTTCCCCGGTCCGTTCACAGACGAACCCTCGGACGGTGCGGCCACCAAGCCCTTCTTGATCAACTGCGCCATCTGAAGGCACCGGTGCGTGAGAAGGACCAATGGAGCGTAGTCCCACAGCCTCCCACCCCACAACCAGACGCCTCGGCTCGACCGCCACGCCTTGGCTAGTGCTGGCAAGCCTACCGATGCTGGTCTTCCTGCTCGTCCCGATTCTAGCCGTGCTGCTGCGGGTCAACCCGACCGAGATCGGAGCCAACCTCGCAAACGAGGAGGTGCGCCAGGCCATTTGGCTCAGCCTAACAACCACGGCGACGAGCACACTCCTCGGTCTGACGCTGGGCACACCGCTCGCGTACCTACTGGCCCGGCGACGCTTCCGTGGGCGTAGCGTTTTGGACACGCTCGTCGACCTGCCGATGGTGCTGCCACCCTCCGTTGCCGGTATTGCGCTACTGCTGGCCTTTGGTCGCCGCGGGATCCTGGGCCAGTGGATCGACGAGGCTGGCCTCTCCATCGCCTTCACCACGACCGCTGTGGTGTTGGCCCAGACGTTTGTCGCAGCACCGTTTTACATCAAGACCGCAATTGCTGGGTTCGAGGGCGTGGATCGCGAACTGGAGCAAGCCGCTGCAGTCGATGGCGCCTCGCCGCGTCAGGTTTTTACCCACATCACGGTACCACTCTGCTGGCCCGTGCTGCTCGGTGGCCTCGTGATGAGTTGGGCACGGGCGCTCGGTGAGTTCGGGGCGACGATTATCTTTGCCGGCAACTTTCCTGGCCGTACACAAACGATGCCGCTGGCAATCTACATCGGCTTCGAGCTCGACCTCGGGCTGGCGCTGACCCTGTCGATCATCCTGCTGGCGATCTCCTACCTCGTGCTGTTCCTGGTCAAGCAGCTACTCCAACAACAGGTGACGGTTCCACGGTGAAACCGGTGCGAGGAGCGGTGGCAGCAGTGCAATCGAATGGGGGTTGCGAGCGGCGCTTTTTGTCACGTATACTGCGGTGTGGCAAGGCATGGTTCAAACTGGCTTGACCATCTTGGGGGAGATGCGTCTCTCCATAACAAACCCTCACCTAGCGTTAGTATCGCCAAGCCGACCTTGAAACCACACCTAAGCAGCCACGCGATCGTGTACAGCCCGGATCAGGAGCCAAAGACGCCATGTTTA
>CAIWUD010000329.1 GCA_903915775.1 uncultured Chloroflexota bacterium
GAAGCGATCGATGTCGTAGCGTGCGGCACCGGCATGCATCATCTCCACGGCACAGCAGGCCAGACCGAACGTCATCGGCCACAACGAACCGGTCTTGGACCAGTTGATCAGCTTGTCCACCGAGGTGGTGACAAAGCCTTCCTTCAATACGCCTTCGATGCCCATGAAACCGTCCTCGCGCCCGACTCACTCCCAGTCGAGTGCGCCCTTCTTCCATTCGTAGACGAAACCAACCACCAGGATCCCGAGGAACACCATCATGGCCCAGAAACCCGTGGCACCGATGTCTGCGAGCGATACCGCCCACGGGAACAGGAACGCGATCTCGAGGTCGAACAGGATGAACAGGATGGCCACAAGGTAATAGCGCACATCGAACTGCATGCGCGCGTCCTCGAAAGCCTCGAAGCCGCACTCGTAAGGGCTGTTCTTAGCGGCATCAGGCCGGTTGGGGCCGAAGATGAAACCCAGCACCTGAGGTGCGACACCGACGCCGATGCCCACGAGGATGAACAGGATGACCGGAAGGTACTCTTGCAGGTTCATCACATCGACCGTTCGCTCAACGCCTGATGTGCCGGACGTGGTGAACGGTCGCGTCTGAGCATGGCAGCCCAGGGGCTGCTGTGCATCGCGATTTCCCTCCCCGCTTCAGTGGCCGCAGGGGCCGCACTCTGGAGCCGGAACCCCTCCAGGTGCGATCGTTCATGTAATTCTGGTGCCGACGGCGAGACTCGAACTCGCACAGCTTTCGCCACTACCCCCTCAAGATAGCGTGTCTACCAATTTCACCACGTCGGCATGACGTGAACCTGAACGGAACGGTGCTCTCTTCGTGCGGAGCATCTCGTCGTCAGGCAAGCTCGCATTCTAATATGGACGCGCACCCATCCGCGGGTGTTCTGCTCCGAATACGAAGGGACTTCCCCAGTCCTGTACGGCATCGAGGTGCCAAGATTGACGTGTGTGGAAGTCAATCTGATCGGAAAGGGGAAGTCATGTCGAAGGTTACACGCAACCTGCCCAAGCGTGTGGGCGTGGATCTGTCCAAGCGGGTTTTCCAGGTACACGCGGTCGATCATCGCGAGCAGGTGGTGCTTGCCAAGGCGATGTCGCGAGAGCGGTTTTTCGAGTGGTGTGCGCAGTTGCCTGCTGGGTGCCTGGTGGCGATGGAGGCTTGCGGCGGGGCGCACCACGTGGGTCGTCAGCTTGCGCTGATGGGGCTTGATGCCCGGCTGATCGCGGGAAATTTCGTCACGCCGTACCGCATGACCGGCAAGAGCGGTAAGAACGACGCGAACGACGCTGCAGCCATCTGCGAGGCTGCCGCGCGGCCGCACATGCGCTTTGTGGCCGTCAAGTCCGCCGCGCAGCAGGGTCAGCTGGCAGTGCACCGCCTGCGCGAGGGCTACAAGGAGGAGCGCACGGCTGCGATCAACCGCATCCGTGGCATCCTGGCCGAGTTCGGTGTGGTGTTCCAGCAGAGCCCGGAGGTCTTGCGCAAGGCGCTGCCCGACGCGCTGGAGGACGCCAGCAACGAGTTGCCCAGCGAATGTCGGCTGGTGTTGCAGCGCGCGCTGGAGCACTGGGGGCGACTGGATGAGGAGATCGATTGGTGCGACCAGCGCATGGTCAGCCACGTGAAGTCTGACGAGCGGGCCCAGAAGTTCGTCGCGCTGATGGGTGTGGGGCCGGTCACGGCCTCGGCGGTGGCCGCCAGCGTGGGAGATTTCGCGCTGTTCGACAACGCGCGACAGTTCGGTGCATGGCTGGGGCTGGTGCCCAGTCAGAACTCCACCGGCGGCAAGGCACGCCTGGGTCGCATCACCAAGCGTGGCGACGACTACCTGCGCACGCTGCTGATCCAGGGGGCGAAATCCGCGGTGATGTCTGCGCGCAAACGCAGCGACCCGCTGAGTCGCTGGCTGGTGCAGCTGGCGCAGCGCGTGGGCTGGCAGAAGGCTGTGGTGGCGATGGCCAACAAGAATGCACGGATCATGTGGGCGATAGCCACCCGAGGCGTGGCGTTCGACCCACATCATGTCCCGCCTACGCCGCCGGCGCGCATCGCTCCGACGCTGCAGCCGGCCCTGTGAACTGAATACCCGCTGTTCGCAGCCCTCATCCCTTCCTCCAACCGGACGTGCGTCAGGAGATACACACCACAGGTCAGACCGGCGACAGGTGAACTCGGTGAGCCTGACGTGCCTGGAGCACGCGCTTCGAATGGAGTCCTGTCGAGCGGTTCGTATCTGGGGCCTCGGCGCCGAGCGTCGACACAAGCCCGCCTGTAGATGTGCAGTCTGTCCTTCAGCGGTGATGTCTTCGATGAGCACGCAATCCGGAGCAAGAAGCAGGTACGAGACGGCAGCGGCCAGCGACAAAGACGTCTGTGGGTCACACGCCAACGGCCGAACAACGGCGACCGGATCCACGCCCCGACAGGGCTTGGCATGGCCGATGCGCCGGTACGCCGCATCGGCCATTCGACAGCATGGGTGGTGCGGTTCGGCCTCAAGGGTGCGCTGCGCCGGGCTACGCCCGCCCTTGACCCCGACCCACACCACCATCGCAAGGAGTGCCAGATCACCAGCGATCGAAAAACAGCAACGAATTGCTTGACGCGCGGGGAAGTCCCTGTAGA
>CAIWUD010000330.1 GCA_903915775.1 uncultured Chloroflexota bacterium
GGGGTTACACTTACGGGGGTAGGCCAACGGTAGGGCAACCACAGGGGGTTACCCTTACGGGGGGGTGACCACGAGGGTGCGACGCCCTCGCTCCAGGAGAAGTGTGAACAGTTACTTGAAGGGGTAACTGCTCATGCTTGGGGTAAGGTATGGTTCAGATTGGCGTGATTGGTTCCCGAAAGCACCGAGCAGGCGCTCGGTGATCCCAGGGTGGAAGGCTGCGCCCTTTCCACCTCTTGCATGAGGTTACTCCTCTGCCCTGCGCGCTCAGTCGATCGGCTCGCTACCCACAGCAACGGGTACTTGGGCGAGCAGTGCGCTACTGAAACTGGTGAGATCCCCATTCACGATCAGCGCTGCACTTGCCCCGCGGTGTAGGGCCACCTCTGCGGCCTGCTGTTCGGTCACGATGGCGATGAGGAGGGCTGGATGTGGTAGTTGATGCCAGATCTCCCAGATGGCTTCTTCAGCCATCTCGGCAATCAGGATGCTCGGCTCGGGTGCGTAGTCGAGGAGACCCTGGGCACGAAGCACACTTCTCGCGATCAATGGTCTGTAGCCCTGTTGGCGCAACACCATGGTGATAGGAGTATGGAGGTGTTCATTTGGAGCGATCAGCAGTGCAGCTGGTCGACGACGCCCGCGCCGCTCCTGGCCGGGATGCTGGCTCACGTGGCGTCGATCCATCGCATAGCTACTACCCGAGATGCTCTTCGCGACCTGTTTGAGCTCGGCGGCTACCCTACTCATCTCATCCACGCTGTGAAAGCGCTGTTCACTTTTGCGCACGAGGGCAATCGACAGGCTCAGCAGACCAAACTGGCGCGTGAAGCCATGGCGATCCACCCCAAGGAGATAGCCGCGCTGGAGATCAACGGCATCGTAGAGCTCACGCACACGGGCATCGAACATCGCGATAACGCGGCGACAGAGATCTTCGCCATGGTCACCGAAGTGGATGATCGCGAAGTCGTCACCACCGATATGCCCGAGGAAATCTTCGCGAGGGGTGATTTCGGTTAAAACGCTCGCGAGCATGTGAATGGCCCGATCGCCCCGTGCAAAGCCATACGCATCATTAAAGGCCTTAAAGTTGTCCAGATCGATGTAGAGCAGGGCACATGGGCTCTGCTGGCTGATCTGGCGCTCCAGTTCGGCCTGCAGGAGGAGGTTGCCGGGCAGGCCGGTGAGGGGATTACGTACTGGGCGCTTGGCTGCCCGGCGCAGGTGGCTACGAATACGTGCCAGTAACACATCGGTATCGTAGGGCTTCGTGATGTAGTCGTCCGCACCCACGTCAAAACCGATGACAACCTCGGAAGAGGCACTCCGTGCGGTCAGGATGATCATCGGCAGGTGCGAGGTACGGGTATCGTTACGAAGTTGACGGATCGCCTCAAACCCGTCCATCAACGGCATCATCAGATCGATGACAAGCAGATCAGGCGGCTGATTCTGGGCCATACTCACGAGTTGATACCCATTGCTGGCACTCTCAACCTCGTAGCCGGCGATGCGCAGGGTCTCCTGCAGGATCAGGCGGAGAGCAGGATCATCATCGGCAATCAGGATACGCGCTTGCGATGACTCCATTGGCCCCCCATAACGTTGGCCTACGTCTTATGTACTACTAATAGAGATGCACCGGTGCAACACACTACCGCATAGCATACCACATACCTGGCGCTGGGGCAGATCTTGCGAGAGTTGTCCACCTCGTGCATACTATATGCACAGATTAGGTGCATCTCAATACCTTCTGTAAGAGAAAGAGTTCCCTCTATGCATATCTACGAGCTCTCCGCTAATCTTCTCGATGGTACGCCGCAGAGCCTTGCAGCATACCGTGGTCGTCTACTCCTCATTGTGAACGTTGCCAGCCGTTGTGGTTTGGCACCGCAGTACGCGGGTCTTGAGGCGCTCTACCAGCGCTATCGTGATCGCGGGCTGGTCATCCTTGGCTTCCCATGCAACCAGTTTGGTTCCCAGGAGCCGGGTGATGCTGGGGAGATTCAGCAGTTCTGTAGCCTCACCTATGGGGTGAGTTTTCCCATGTTTGCCAAAATTGAGGTGAATGGACCAGAGACTCACCCCCTCTACACTCTGCTCAAGGCGGCTCAACCGGGTCTCTTGGGGAGTCAGACGATCAAGTGGAACTTTACGAAGTTCCTGGTCGACCGCGACGGTGTCGTCCGCCGCCGCTATAGTCCCTATGATACGCCAGAGTCGATCGAGCAAGATCTGGTAGCACTGCTCGATCAAGATGCGGTATTGGCCTAGGCGTTGCCGATCACCCGGAGGGTGTGGAGGGCAAAGCCTTTCATACCCTCCGTACGCTAGTCACGCTGATCTGAACCATGCCTTGTTCCAACCTGGGATCGCCGAGCGCCTGCTCGGTGTTTTTGGGAACTGGTTACGCTGATCTGAACCACGCCTTGCCCCAACAGTGAACAGCTATCGACCAGATACCACGAACAACAGAAGCCCAATGCGTGGTACAATAGTGCATTCCTGAACCACACCTCGGATCTTTGCCAGCGCGAGCTTTGAAGAAGTTGTGTACCCTCAGGCGTGGTTCAATATCGGCTAGATCAGTGTCTAGATTGGCTCTTTTTGCGGGGGGCTGCGCCCTCCACCCCCCCCATCGAACGGTCAGTCCGGTTTGAAGCATGCCCTAGGGTAAGCCGCCTGTATTGCACAGAGCTTGCCTGTAGCGAGTGGTGGCTTCACGGGTGAGCCGCTTCGCAGCCATGCCTACACACGGTGACCACACGTGTGGCACCTGGTGATAGTGAATCCCCAACGCACGGGTTTGTTCGGGGATTGGGCTCGTCATTCGGGGTAGGTATCATGATCAGACGAAGGAGTAGGACATGAGTGAGGGTGCACGCACACCAACGGAGCGAGCGTCCACCTGGCTGGCCGCCTTTGGATCCGCACTGGCGCGGGGCGATAGTGGTGCAGCGGCCGGCATGTTTGCAGAAGAGTGCTACTGGCGTGATCTAATCTCGTTCACCTGGAACATCAAGACGATGGAGGGTCGTGCAGCCATTGCTGACATGCTTGATGCGACGCTTGCGCGTGTCCAGCCCAGCAACTGGGCCCTCGACGGTGAGGCGAGCGAGGCAGGAGGAGTGATCGATGGCTGGTTTACCTTCGAGACGGCTATTGCCCGCGGGAAGGGGCATATCCGGATGAAGGGCGACCAGTGCTGGACTCTGCTCACCAGTATGCAGGAGTTGAAAGGGCACGAGGAGCCTCATGGTTCTACGCGACCCAAGGGTGTGGAGCATGGATCGCACCAGGATCGCATGAACTGGCTTGAGCGCAAGCAGCGTGAGGAGGCTGAGCTCGGGTATACTACCCAGCCCTACGTGCTGATCGTCGGTGGTGGCCAAGGTGGTATCGCCCTTGGTGCGCGCATGCGCCGGCTCGGTATCCCGACGATCATCGTTGAGAAGAATGAGCGCCCCGGCGACTCCTGGCGCAAGCGCTACCGCTCCCTCTGCCTCCACGACCCGGTCTGGTACGACCACCTGCCCTACCTGCCCTTCCCCGACCACTGGCCAATCTTCTCGCCGAAGGATAAGATCGGCGATTGGCTCGAGATGTACACCAAGGTGATGGAGCTCAACTACTGGGGCTCGACCGAGGCCAAGAGCGCCTACTACGATGAGGCTGCCAAGGAGTGGGTCGTGTCGGTCGAGCGCAAGGGCGAACCCCTCATCCTGCGTCCCAAGCAGCTGGTGCTCGCTACGGGTATGTCGGGAGTCCCGAATGTGCCGAAGTTCCCCGGTGCCGAAACCTTCAAAGGCAGGCAGCACCACTCGAGCAAGCATCCGGGTGGTGAGGAGTTCCGCGGGAAGAAGGTGGTCGTGATTGGCTCGAACAACTCGGCCCACGACATCTGTGCCGACCTGTGGGAGCATGGCGCTGATGTGACGATGGTGCAGCGCACGTCGACCCACATTGCACGTTCGGATTCGCTGATGGATCTGGCCCTGGGTGGGCTCTACTCCGAGCAGGCGCTTGCCAACGGAGTTACGACCGATACGGCTGACCTGATCTTCGCTTCCATCCCCTACCGGATCATGCACGAGTTCCAGATCCCCGTCTACGAGGAGATGGCACGCCGTGACGCAGAGTTCTACAAGCAGTTGGAGGGTGCAGGCTTCATGCTCGACTGGGGTGATGATGGCTCCGGTCTCTTCATGAAGTATCTGCGCCGTGGATCGGGCTACTACATCGATGTGGGTGCCTCGCAGCTGATCATCGATGGTAAGATCAAGCTCAAGAGCGGCCACGGGGTCAGCCACCTCACCGAGACGGGTGTGGTACTCACCGATGGCACTGAGCTGCCAGCGGATGCGGTCGTCTACGCCACGGGCTACGGCTCGATGAATGGCTGGGCTGCCCAGTTGATCTCGCAGGAAGTGGCCGATAAGGTTGGGAAGTGCTGGGGTCTTGGCTCCAGTACCACCAAGGATCCCGGTCCGTGGGAGGGCGAGCAGCGCAACATGTGGAAGCCGACCCAGCAGGAGGCCCTCTGGTTCCACGGTGGCAACCTGCACCAGTCGCGCCACTACTCGCAGTTCCTGTCGCTCCAGCTCAAGGCACGCTACGAGGGGATCCCCACCCCGGTCTATGGCCTCGCTGAGGTCTACCACAAGGGGTAGGTTCTACCGGAACGTAACGAGGGGGCGGTATGAGTGGAGTGCATCCACCTATACCGCCCCCTTGCTATTTGGTGTTCAGGCTCTGCTGCGCTAGATCAACCCCAACGGCTCAGGAAAGCCAAGCATGAGGTTCATGCTCTGTACTGCTTGGCCCGAGGCACCTTTGAGCAGATTATCGAGGGCGGAGACGATAATGTAGCGCCCCGAGGCGAGATCAACCTGCTGGAGGCCCATTGCCAGGTACATCGTCTGTTGGACGTGGCGCAGCTCGGGGAGGCGCCCCTCGGGGAGGAGTTTGATGAAGGGTTCATCGCGGTAGAGCGCATACGCTGCACGAACCTGATCAGCGCTGATACCCGGCTGCAGCTTGACATAGATCGTCGAGAGGATGCCGCGATAGACGGGGAGCAGGTGGGGCGAAAAGATGATCTGGAGGCCGGTCTCCTGCTCCATCTCACCGAGGTGGCGATGCACGCGCCCGATATTATAGGCGCTGAAGGTTTCGTGCGCCTCACCAAAGTGGCTCTTGAGGGCCAATGAGCGCCCAGCCCCCGAGACGCCCGACTTGCTGTCGACGATTACCTCGGGATCGGCAATCAGGCCAGCCTTGACGAGAGGCCAGAGGGGGAGAATGGCGGTGAGCGGGTAGCAGCCGGTATTGGCGACCAGTTGGGCATGTCGAATCGCCTCGCGGTGGAGCTCAGGTAAGCCGTAGACTGCCGCAACGAGAAGCTCTGGGGCGGGATGGGGCCGCCCCCGTCGGCGTGCGTAGTCGTCCGGATCGTTCAGCCGAAAGGTGTCGGAGAAGTCAATCAGCTTCTTACCGGCATCCAGCGCACGTTGCACGAGGGGTATCAGCTCGGGTGCGTTATGGGGCAAGCATGTAAAGATGAGATCGACCGCATGGAGATCAGCCTGTTCAACGCTGACGAGCGGTTGATCGATCATAGTTGGGAAGACCTCGCTGAGCCTCTTCCCCGCGTCTGAGCGCGCCGTAGCGAAGACGAGCTCGACCTCAGGATGGCGTACGAGGAGTTTGATCAGTTCGTACCCAGTGTAGCCGGTTGCTCCGTAGATCCCGATCCTTGCCATGAGCAGACTCCTTATTACTGGGGGCTACGCGCTAGCCCCAGCGTAGTGCCGTAGTCCAATCCGCCAGACGATACGTGCCAGGGTGAAGAGCCCTCCAGCCAGGGCGAGGGCAAGGGCCAAGGTCGTCACTTCTAGTCGCCCGGTTAACGCCTCTGCGGGCACGGTGATGGCAAAAGCGACGGGAACCAGGAAGGTGAGTATCGCGCGGAGCCAGCCGGGGTAGATTCCGACTGGCCAGCGTCCTGCTGCGTAGAGCCCTTCGAAGAGGTTGAGGATCTCGTCGACGCGTACGATCCAGAAGGCCACACAGGTCAACATCAGCCAGAAGCTGTAGATCATGATCACCCCGCAGAGCAGCGCTACGCCAAAGATGAGCAGGGCCTGTGGGCTGAGGCGCCCACCGAGTTGGAGCAGGGCGACAACGAGCAGCACCACCCCAATCACCAGATCGACCAGTCGCCAGAGCCGAATTTCGCGTACACTCACCAGGAGTTGGGCCTCCACTGGCTTGAGCAGGGCAAAATCGAGGGTTCCATCCTTTACATCCTCCATCAGTCGCAGCATGTTCGGCTGGATGAGGGCCGCAACTACCCCTCCGATGAGGATATGCACCCCCATCACGGCTAGTAGTTCTGCCCGTGACCAGCCTGCGAGATCGCTCGTGTGCTGGAAGACGAGGGACAGACCCACGAGGCCCACGGCGAGCGCTACGGACGACTGGAGCAGTTGCAGCCAGAAGTTGATCTGGTACTGCAGTTCGTTCATCACGCCGATACGTAGGTAGTGGTAGATGAGCCGGAGTGCGTTCATGCGCGATTCTCCTTATCCGCCGACAGCGCCGTAGCGACGTATGCCGACGCGCCAGACCAGTTGTACGAGGAGTAGTCCAAGACCAATCCAGAGCAGTTGGATCAGTAGCCCGCCCAGGAGTTGCTCCGGGGGGAGTTGACCAACCAGGGCCTCGATAGGGAAGCCGAAGGTCCACTGGAAGGGTAGCCACCCCGCGAGATTGCGGGCCCAGTCGGGGAGCAGACTCATCGGTACTAGGCGTCCGGAGAGGATGAGCTCGACGGCGAAGTAGAGCTCGTAGAGTGCGCTGACCCGCGTTGTCCAGAAGGTTACCATGCCCATCAGCCAGAGCAAGAGCATGCGGATGAGAAAGGCACCCCAGATGGCGAGAGCAAAGACCCCCACCTCCAGCAGGCTCGGATTGAGCGTTGGGCGGAAGATCAGCGCCAGGAGTGCAGCGAGGGGGAACCAGAGGAGTATCACGACGAACTTCCAACCTGCAAAGTAGGCAATATCCGTGTGGAGCAGATGGACCGGGCGCAAGAGGGCCGCGGAGAGCTCCCCCTGCTTGATGCGCCACTCCCAGGCGTAGGGCGTGATGACGATATTCATATTCCGCACGAGGGTCCAGACGATATAGTAGGCGGCGAAGGTACCTGGCGTATAACCGCCGACCATCCCGCCCTGAGCTACCGCGACGCTACTCCAGACAACCAGGTAGATCAGCGGTTCGGCAATCATGCCGATCATGTAGAAGTAGTTGGCCACACGGTACTGAAACTGAGCCAGCACCGCCGTACGAGCCATACTCCAGTAGAGATCCAGAATTCCGCCCATAGACTCCTCGTTATTCAGTAGCAAAGACGCGCTCAATCACATCGTCGATTGGTGGCTCTTCGATGGTGAGATCGGCGATAGACTGTTCTGCCAGCAGGCGTGCGCTCAGCAGACTAATCTCAGCCTTGGGAACGCGTAAGGTGACTCTAGTCCCGGCGTTGGCGACGACTTCGCCGTAAGCGCTCAGATCGGCTGGCTCGCTCAGGCTGAGGCTGATCTGGCGGTAGGTGGCAAAGCGGTCAACCAGCCCAGATAGGGGACCATCGTAGAGCACCCGTCCGTGGTGGATGACAATCACGCGGCGGCAGAGCGCCTCCACATCAGCCATGTAGTGGCTTGTGAGCATCACCGTTGCACCGTAGCGCTGATTGTAGCTGGCAATGAAGTTGCGGATACGCCGCTGCATCGTCACATCGAGACCGATCGTCGGCTCGTCGAGGAAGAGCAGGCCTGGTCGGTGGAGCAGCGCACCGATGATCTCCATCTTCATGCGCTCGCCAAGCGAGAGGTTGCGCACCGGCTTGCTGATCAGTGAACCTACCTCCATCAATTCGATAAATGCGTCACGGGTAGCCCGAAATTCGGCTGGTGGGATGCGGTAGATCGCACGCTGGAGCTCGAAGGAGTCGGCCGCTGGCAGATCCCACTGAAGTTGGTTCCGGTTACCCATGACGAGGGTCATCTGGCTCAGAAACGCTCGCTCCCGCCGATGTGGAACATACCCAAGCACACGGGCTTCACCTGACGTCGGGTGGAGCAGCCCGGCAAGCATTTTGAGGGTGGTCGTCTTGCCGGCACCGTTTGGTCCCAGAAAGCCCACAATCTCACCGGGTGCGATCTGGAAGCTGACCCCGGCTACGGCTTGCACTTCGCGCACGCGTGGTCGTATGAGGCTGCGCAGCGCGGCCTGAAGCCCAGCTTCACGTTCGGGTACGGTGTAGACTTTGCGAAGATCGGTGACCTGAATGGCAGATGCGCTCAAAGGTTTCTACTCCGTCTAGAAAAACACTTGACAGTACAAGTGTTTGCTTTATAATTAGAATAACAAATGTTCTAAGGTCTGTCTCAGACTAGTGTAACATGCTTAGGGATGGTTCGATTTTGGCTGCGCCATGCGCATAATCGTCTGAGATTAACTAGGGAAGGATGGACCAGCTATGCGTTCCGCCGATGGCCTTTCACACCGCCAGGAGCAGATCCTGGCCTATATTCGCAAGTTCTGGGGCGAAAAGGGCTACGCGCCAGCCATTCGAGATATCCAGAAGGATCTCCATATTAGCTCAACTTCAGTTGTCGCCTACAACCTGAAGATTCTGGAGCAGAAGGAGAAGATTCTCCGTGATGACAAGATCTCGCGTGGTATTACGCTGCCGGGCGCACTGCTGCTCAACACGAGCCTCCCAGCAACGGTACACACTGTGCCGCTCCTTGGGGTCATCACCGCAGGTTCGCCTCTCCCTGATCCAGAAGATATTGCGGTCGCTGATGCCGAACAGATCGAAGTACCGGCAGACATGGCCGATGGCGAGCAGATGAGCGGGGTCTACGCCCTACGGGTGCGTGGCCACTCGATGATTGATGCCCTGATTGATGATGGTGACCTCGTACTGCTGCGCAACCAGCCCACGGCTGATAATGGGCAGATGGTTGCCGTACGCCTGCTCGATGATAATGCGGTTACCCTCAAGAAGTTCTACCACGAGGGTGATCGTGTGCGCCTCCAGCCCGCCAATGTAACCATGGAGCCGATCTATACGAGCCCGGAGAACCTGCAGATCCAGGGGCGTGTGGTTGGGGTTATCCGTAATCTAGGCTAAATCCGGGCTGGTTCATCACGCTATGTGTGAGGGGAGGCAATGCCTCCCCTTTTGTCATGCGTCTACGGAATATGGGTCTCCATGCCCTCCCGAGAGCTCCTCCGTACCAGGCAGCGGTGTGTAGCGTAGCCGTGTAGTACCGTTGCGGGCGAGCCGCCCGCGCTCCCGGGGAGCGTGTCACGTGAAACCCTTTGAGGGGCTCTGCCCTCCACCTCCGCTACGCCACACTACCCGCGCCGACCAGAACCTTTTCAGGCTGCCAGTGATCGTCCACCCGGCGCAGGAGTGCGAGCAGGGTGCCATCGGAGGTGTGGGCACGCACGTGGGGAGCGGTGAGATCGGGTAGGCTGATACTCATCCCATGGATGACTCGCCGCACCTGATCGCTAGCGAGGTAGACGGCAGGCCAATCAGCCACGGCAATTGCCGGAGGCAGCAGCACAGTCTGGAGGAGCTCGGGCTCGGCCATGAGTTGCTCCAGGCTGCTGGCGCTATCAAGCTGAAATGGACCGACAAAGGTGCGCGTCAGGGCGGCGAGGTGTGCACCACAGCCTAGGGCTACGCCAAGATCACGGGCGAGGCTACGGATGTAGGTGCCCTTCCCGCAGACGACTTCAATGGCCAGGAGATCAGCCTGTACGCGCTGCCAGACGAGCCGTTCGACCATGACGGGGCGTGCGACCAGGGTGATCGGTTGGCCTGCGCGGGCCAACGCGTAGAGGCGCTGGCCATCCTGGTGGAGGGCAGAGTAGTGGGGTGGCAGCTGCATGATCGCCCCCCGCAGGGGGGCTACCGCCGCTTCAATCTGGGCGTCACGGATCAAGGGGAGTTCACAAGTCTCTAGGATCTCCCCTTCGGCATCATCGGTCGTCGTGCGTACGCCGAGGCGGACCAGACCATGGTAGCCCTTGCGCGCCTCAGCGAGATACTCGATCAGGCGTGTAGCTGCACCGAGGGCGATCGGGAGCACACCTGTGGCCGAGGGGTCGAGGGTACCGGCATGGCCAACCTTCACCCCTCGGCCAACGAGGCGGCGCACCCGTGCTACGAGATCGTGCGAAGTGAGTCCTGACGGCTTATTGAGGTTGAGAAAACCCTGTAACTGGCTCATGGGTACCTGGCTTTTGGGGAGGTGTGGAGGGCACAGCCCTCCGCAAAAAAACCAGCCCAACCTCGGTTTCGCCAGGAAGAAGTGTAAATGGGTACGCTCATGTGAGGAGTTGACGAAGGAGCGGGATGATCAGCGCTTCAGCACCACGAAGGTCGAGGGCCAAGGTAGCCCCGGCAGCTTGGGCATGGCCACCGCCCCCCCAGCGCTGAGCGATAGCTGCGACATTGATCCCCGGTTGTGAGCGGAGGCTCAGCTTCACCGTACCGTCATGGCGCTCCTTGAAGAGCGCACAGATCTGCATCCCTGTCGTGCGTTGCAACTGACTGACCACATAGTCTGTTGCTTCATCCCCCGCCCCACTCGCTGCCAACTGAGCCTGGGTGACGTGCGCCCAGACGAGCCCCTCTTCCTGGTGGAGTTCGCTCAGCACCAACCCGGTCAGGCGTAGGGTGGTCGCTGGCAGACTGAAGTAGATTGCGGTTACGACTGCACGCCGATCGGCGCCGGCCAGCAAAATCTCCGCAGCCGTGTGCAGGGTCTGCGGCCTGGTACTACTCGTTTGAAAGCTTTGGGTATCGGTGATCAGACCCATGTAGAGGCATGTTGCTGCGTCTGGGGTGATCGGCCACTGGAGAGCACGGAGGAGCCGAAAGAGCAGATCCGCAGTTGATGCAGCTGTCGGGTCAATCAGGTTGAGCTCCCCCAAACCATCGTTCGTTACGTGATGATCAACGATCAACAACGGACGTGCAGTGAAGGCTTCGGCGTGCTCTTCCGCGATCAGCCCAACCCGGTCGGGAGCAGCGGTATCAAGCATCCAGATCAGATCGACCTCGGGAAGGAGCTCACCACGCTGGTAAACCCTCAGCCACTCGGCGCCGGGCAAACCTAGGCTATAGCTCGGTGCCGGTGAGGCGAGAAGAGAGATTGGCGTTTTACCGAGGGCATAGAGCATGTGTGCTGCCCCAAGTAGCGAGCCGATCGCATCGCCATCAGGATTGATATGGGTCAGCAGCAGGATGCGCTGGGCCTGGGCAATCCGCGCTGCGAAGGCTGGCGCAGCAGCCTGAGGGTCGGTATAGATCATCGGCATAAGCGGTAGACGGTATGGCCAGCACGCTTCTTGATCTCCTTTAAGCGGAGTTGGTGGCGTGGGGCCAGGCGTGGGATCAGATGGTTGAGCCCACTCACGACAACAAACCAATACTCACCACCCTCCTGCAGTTGGGCCAGTGGTGCAAGAATAAACTCATGCTCGATAGCGAGATCGCCAATTTTCGCCGGGATGTTGGACACAATCAGATCGTACGGTCCAGACGGAAGCTCCTCAAGCCCAACACTCCCGACGATCGTTGTATTCGCCGTACCATTGAGTGTTGCGTTGAGCCGCGCATAACGTACGGCGAGCAAGTTTACATCAGCCATGATCACCTGCGCTTCGGGGTAGCGGCGAGCGAGGGTGATCCCGATCACCCCGGCACCACAGCCGAGGTCGAGGATGCGTGCGGGTGGAGTGGCCGGTTCAAGAGTACGGAGGAGGAGATCGCTCCCTTCGTCCACCTGAAAGGAGGAGAAGATGGTGTGGGCCACTGCAAAGCTGAACTGCTGGCCACGTAGGGTATAGGCGATCTGTTTCTTGAAGTAGGTATCCATAGGGAAGAGTTTCAGGCCCCGCGACCGTCTGAGAGGTAGGCGCCGCAGCATACCGAACTGGTTTGCAGCAAGCCCTGGCGGAACGAAGCCTACTCGGTGCCCGTATCCAGGTGCGGTGGATTGGCCTGACGCTCCCGCTCAACTTCGCGTAGTACCTCGGCAATACGCAGACTGTAGGCGAGAGAGCTATCCTGCACCAGGCGCAACTCCGGTACGAAGCGCATGTGGCTCATCTCTTCAGCGACGCGCCGACGCAAGAACCCGCGGGCGCGCTGGAGTGCCTCCATCGTCTCCTTCTGCTGTGCGGCATCACCCATGACGGAGACCCGCACCGTAGCACGCTGGAGATCGGCGCTTACCTGTACACCAGTAATAGTCGCAAAGCCGACTCGCGGATCTTTCAGTTCGTGCTGAACCACCTCACCGAGGACATGCTGGATAGTATCGGCAACCTGTTGAAGCCGTTGTTTACCCATGAATGACTCCTTCAGGCGTTCTGACGGGGAAAGGTCTGGGAGGGCATACCCCTCCCAGCGACCTGCTCACCGCCAGATGAACCATACCCTAGAACGAACCCTCAACACGCTCCTGGCGATAGAACTCCATGTTATCACCCACCTGCACGTCGGTGAAGCCATCCACCACCAGACCACACTCGTAGCCTGCGGTCACCTCACGGACATCATCCTTGAAGCGCTTGAGACTAGTGATCTTACCATCGTGGATCACGGCGCCGTTGCGGAGCACGCGCACACTCTGGCCAGTACGGGTGACCTTGCCATCGGTGATGTAGAGCCCGGCCACAATCTCACGGGAGGGCAGACGGAAGGTGACGCGCACATCGGCAAAGCCCTCAACATTCTCCTTGAAGGTAGGCGCGAGCATACCGACCATAGCTTTTTTAATATCATCGGTCAGTTGATAGATGATATTGTAGAAGCGAATGTCGATCCCCTGCTGCTCGGCAGCACGGCGTGCCGCAGGATCAGGTCGAGCGTTGAAGCCGATGATGATCGCCTGTGAAGCGACAGCCAGGTTTACGTCACCCTCAGTGATTGCACCAGTACCCTTGTGGATCACCTTGATCTGCACCTCGTTCTGCGAGGCGCTGAGTTGACTAAACTGATGTTCGATGGCACCAATCGATCCCTGGACATCAACTTTGAGGATCACGTTGAGGTCTTTCACCTTCCCCTGCTGCACCTGACTGAAGAGATCTTCAAGCGAGGTACCACGTACGATCCCGATGGCGTCCATGCGGGTCTGGCGTGTCCGTTGGAGCGCCACTTCACGTGCGATGGAGAGATCGTCAAGGACCTGCAGGATATCACCAGCCTGCGGTACACCCTCCAACCCCAAGATCTCCACTGGCGTTGAGGGTTCGGCAAAGCGCAGTCGTTTTCCGCTGTCGCTGAACATCGACTTAATTTTGCCAGAGACGCCGCCAACCAGCACATTATCCTCAGGGCGGAGGGTACCGTTCTGGATCAGCACCGTGGCGACCGGGCCTCGGCCCTTGTCCAGTTCAGCTTCGATGATTGTACCGACTGCCGATGCGTTTGGATTGGCCTTGAGATCTTGGAGGTCGGCAACGAGTAGGATCATCTCCAGCAGCCCATCGATATTGATTTTCGATCGTGCAGAGACCTCAACCGAAGGTACATCGCCACCGTACTCTTCCACAATCACGTCAGCCGCGGCCAGTTGCTCTTTGATCCGACCGGGGTTTGCCGTTGGCAGATCAATTTTGTTGATCGCCACGATCATCGGTACCCCCGCGGCCTTCACGTGCGCAATAGCCTCGCGGGTCTGCGGCATCACCCCGTCATCAGCAGCCACGACGAGCACCACAATATCGGTAGCCTGGGCACCACGGGCGCGCATCGCGGTAAAGGCTTCGTGGCCTGGCGTGTCGAGGAAGGTAATCCTACGGTGATTGATCTCGATCTGGTAGGCACCGATATGTTGAGTAATCCCACCCGCCTCCCCTTCAGCCACCCGCGATGAGCGGATCGCATCGAGAAGTTTGGTCTTGCCATGGTCAACGTGGCCCATGATCGTCACGACTGGCGGGCGCGTACGCAACTCTTCGGCAGTCTGTGCGCTGAGCACATCCTTCACGCTCTCCACGATGCCTACCAGCTGTTCCGGCACTCGCTCGGTGGTCTCAATCGAGAAGTCGGCAGCAATGAGCGCTGCCGTCTCGTAATCAATCTGCTGATTGATATTGGCGAGAACTCCACCCTTCAAGAGCGCCTTCAGAATCTCGGAGGCACCAATGCCCGTCGCCTCTGAGAGATCGCGCACCGTCATGATGCTGTCGAGCTCAACCGGACCACGCGGACGGACTGGCAGCACCGCAGCAGGACGCATGCCGCCGCGTCCGCGTACCATCTGACCCTCGCGCTCCTCAGGGAAGCTTGTGCGCCCGCCTCGCCCACCACCCGTACCACGGCCACCCGTACCGCGGCCAGGGCCCGAACCACGGCCGCCCACACCGCCATCACCACGGCCTCCGCCCATAGGGCCACCACTAGGGCGACCGCCACCACCGCCACCACCGCCGCCGGGGGGACGGCTACCACCACCGCCACCGCCGCCAGGGGGACGGCTACCACCACCGCCACCGCCGCCGCCGGGGGGACGGCTGCCGCCACCGCCGCCGCCGGGGGGACGGCTGCCGCCACCACCGCCGCCAGGGGGACGGCTACCGCCGCCACCGCCGCCAGGGGGACGGCTACCACCACCGCCACCGCCGCCGCCGGGGGGACGGCTGCCGCCACCACCGCCGCCAGGGGGACGGCTACCACCACCGCCACCGCCGCCGCCAGGGGGACGGCTACCGCCACCACCGCCGCCAGGGGGACGGCCGCTCGTCGCATAACGAATCTCATCTATCTGACCCTCGCGGGAAAAAGGCCACATGGCTGGCATACGTTTCACCCCTTTTGTACTACTGCTTCTCTTCAGCGATGGGGAAGCCAGGATCGGCAGTAAAAGCAAGCAACGCACGGTAGTCATCCGGATGGAGCGTCTCAATATGTAGTGCACGCTCCAGTGCGTGCCGACGCAGGGCCAGTTCCCAACAGCGTCGGTCCTGGCAGAGGTACGCACCACGCCCATTACGCCGACCAGTTGGATCAACTGAGACTCTGCCCAACCCATCGCGAACAATACGGATCAACTCACGCTTCGCACCACCCTGCCGACAGGCCACACACATACGCTGGGGGAGACGCCGCGTCGGTTGTCCCGCACCATTCGTACTATCGTGTGCTGCGGCCATCAATGTTCACCAGAACCGGCAAGCCCACTCTCAACGAGAATGTACGATGCCACTAACTTCTCTTGGGCATAGATATAGAGTTTCTGAGACGTTGCCCGCAACTGAACAGGAGCACCGGTCAGGTCACTACTTAAAGGACCGTAGTGGTGATTCTGGTAGACCACCGTACCATCTGCACGAACCTTACGCGTCTCAACTCGGGCGTTCGCGAGTTCAGCCTCAGTCTGCAACTGTTCCGCTTCAGCATATCCGCGGGCCTCAGTCGCTGCGCGCTCCTCTTCCAGCAAAGTGGTGGCGCTCTTAATATCAATACGCCAACCGGTCAACTTTGCCGCCAGACGCACATTCTGGCCCTCTTTACCAATGGCCAGAGAGAGTTGTCGGTCGGGAACAACTACGACCGCGACATCTGCACTGGTGTGATCGTCCCGATTGAGATGAACCTCAACCACTTGGGCCGGTGAGAGTGCATTGGCAATAAACTCTTTGGGATCGCTCGACCACTGTACCACATCGATCTTCTCACCGTTGAGCTCGTTGACGATGTTCTGGATCCGAATCCCGCGCATACCCACACACGAACCGACGGGATCGATCCCTTCCTGGCGCGCAGCCACCGCAACCTTCGTGCGTAACCCTGGCTCACGGGCGATCGACTTAATCTCAACCGTACCGTTGTAAATCTCAGGCACCTCCATCTCAAAGAGGCGCATGATCAGCTGTTTGTGGGCACGGGAGGCGATCAGCCTGAGACCGCGATCCTCTCGACGAATCTCCATGAGGTAGACTTTGAGTCGCTGGCCGTGGTAGTAACGATCGTTCGGCACCTGCTCTTTGGGCGGTAGAATCGCCTCGGCCTTCCCCATCTCCAGGATGACGTTACCCTTCGCGGTGCGCTGCACCGTTGCGGTGATCAGTTCACCCTCACGATCAAGATACTCGCCGTAAATATACTCGCGCTCAACCTCTTTGATCCCTTGCAGGACAACCTGTTTCGCCGTCTGCGCTGCAATACGCCCAAAATCGTTCGGTGTACTCTCGACCATGATCGTCTCACCGAGTTGTACACCTGGTTTCATGCGGAGCGCATCAGTGATATCGATTTCGAAGCGACTATCGAGAACATCATCAACGACCTGCTTCTCGGCATAAACACGCGCCATGCCGGTCTGCGGATCCAGACGCACCGTCACCTCCATGGGCGGTGGATTGTGACCCAGGGTGCGCTTATACGCGGTGATGAGCGCCTTCTCCATAACATCGATGATGGCTTCTTTTGGAATACCGCGCTCAGCTGCAATCTGTGAAATCGCTGTGTAAAAATCGCTCTTCATACCTCTGCTCACCTACAACAAGAAAAGTGGGGGCTACCCACTTTTCCACAGCGTCCGGCGCAGACAGCTTCTTCAGAAGTGCCACCACATGATCTCTACACGGTGGTAGCTATGATCCGGAAGCATACTTAGCGATGGTTCATCGCAGTGTCCCTGCTCAGCCTGTGAGCCGATCAAACGCCAGTCTCGTGGGTCGGAGCACAACCACACTCGGTTGGTATACCCCACCGCACTACCACGGACAGTATAGCACCTCCGATCCGCTTTTGCAAACCTCTGCGTGGTATTGTTCACGCCAACCTGATACCACTTTAGGTGTTTTATACTCGAGGTTTGATACAGAACATCGTGGTATCACGCGTAGAACTTTGTTATACACCATACATTTTTTCGTTTTCTTACTGCGTATCTTCCAGAATAGTTCAAAATAGATCGTGATCTTCGAAAAAGGTACCTGGTAAAGGCAGTGTATTGTTGGTAGAAACGTATCTATTACTCAAGTCATATGACTTTTGTCGTACTAGTATGCTTGGTATTTCGCTCTCTTGATAGATTGACACCACGTTCTATTACACTACACTGATCGTTGAGCGCTATTTTCAACTGGTCAATCACGACCAATGCGAACAACGCTCAGCAGAGCCCGTGGGCTGGTGGTACCGGCCCATGCCGCAATGTAATCAAGCTAGAGCACTGGAGAATAGTATGAGACACGGAACCATTCGCCGCTTCCTCCTTGCCGGCACGGTCGTCCTAGCGCTCATTGCTGCCGTTTTCGGCACCACTCCTGCCTCTGCCCTGGCCGCCTTCGTTGAGGAGCCGTACCTGAGCATCGTGCTGATCCCCCAGACCGATACGCGCTCGTTGAGTGATGGGATGGACACCTACCGTTTGGAGGTGAGGAGCCACGGTGACATCGATGTGCGGCAGGTGACTGCCACCGTTCCAATTGCAAGTGGCTACAGCTTTGCAGGGGTACGTTTCAGCCGATCTGGAGTTTGGGTGTCACGCGTAAGCGAGAACAGCGTTGATATCCGCATCGTTCGGGTTGTTGGTGACGATGAGCGGTTTGTGGCAACCCTGCGCTTTGCCAGTAGGGATACGGTCATGACCAATGCCGTGATCGATCGTGCCTCGGTGACCTGGCCAGGAGATATGCAGGAGACGCCGAGTGTAAGCAACCTCCCCGTCACCCTCTTCCCCGCCACCATCTCGACCACTACAGAGGCTGTTGAGGGTGAGGAGATGACCTACTCTTTCCGTGCGAACGCCTTCGCTACTGGTGAGCCGGTCAGCCTCTGGTATACCTCAGCTGCAGGCATGAGCGTGGCCCTAGTGACTGAGGGCGATATGGTCTTCCCCAAGCCGCCCAAAGATCCTTTCGAGGATGATGAAGAGGTCTACGGTCAGTCGATGCCCGCCGACATGATTGGGGAGCTTGTGGGTCGCCTGAATATCGCTGATATCGCTCCTGGCACCTATACGCTTGCCGCCCGTGGCGGTTGGAGTGGGGTAACTGCCTTTGCGACCTTTACGGTACGCTAGCTGTTCATGTGCTGGTGCCGCCCCTAGGGGTGTTGGGGTCACGTGGGAGGTACAAGTCCTTCCATTCCCACCCGAGGGGCGGTGCCATCCTTGGTGCTGTTGAGGAGGGTGTAGCTACGCCCTCCCACCCCCGCCCAAAGGGCCAGGTATTCTGAAACCTGGCCCTTTGCGCTGTATTGCGACTGGTACGCTCGCCAACTATAATGGGTCATAGACTATGTCGCGTTGCTCACGTGCTGCTCGCTGAGGTATGCCCATGGGCTTGATCAAAAAAGCTGGAACCAGAGCGGTGAGCCCCCCGTTGCACGAGCCAGCGGACGATGATGAGCTACCTAGCCCAATCTCCGCTACCTCTCACGAGCGTACAGCACAGCCCTCACCGCTCCCCTCACCCCCGTCACAGCCACTGCTGGCTGGCACGATCCTCCAGGGGCGTTACCAGATTGTAGACCTCATCGGGAGTGGTGGGATGAGTCTGGTCTATCGTGGCCGTGACCTGCGCTTCAAAGAGGTCGATCGTCCCTGTGCAATTAAAGAGATGACCCTAAGCGCTCCCGATAGGCAGGCACGTCAACTGAACCTCACAAGTTTCGAACGTGAAGCAAGCCTGCTGGCCACCCTTCGCCATCCTGCCATCCCCCGGATCTACGACGTGTTCACCGATCACGGACGGGTCTACCTAGTTCTCGAACTCATCCCTGGCAGCGATCTTGCGACACTCCTCGAGACTTCCCAGGGCCCACTCGATGCGTACCGCGTGGTGCGTTGGGCTGTGCAGATCTGTGATCTCCTCGACTATCTGCACACCCATCAGCCTACGATGATCGTCTTTCGTGACCTGAAGCCGTCGAACATCATCCTTGGCGCTGATGAGCGGATTGTACTGATCGACTTTGGTATTGCGCGCCACCTCACCCAGGGTGATCAGAAGGGAACGATGGTTGGTACGGAGGGTTATGCCCCTCCTGAGCAGTACCGTGGCATCGCGGAACCAACGGGTGATATCTATGCGCTTGGTGCCACCCTGCACCACCTGCTCACCGCGGTCGATCCACGCTTCGAGACCCCCTTCACGTTTCATGAGCGCCCGATGCGTCAGCTTAATCCAACCGTCTCTCATGAGCTCGAGGCGGTAGTCATGAAGGCCCTCGCCTATGAACGGGGGGTGCGCTGGCAGAGTGCAGAGGCGATGAAGCAGGCCCTCCTGGCACTTCCGGCTACAGGCCCACTTCCCCTGCCGCCAACTCACCCTGAAGGGACAAAGCTCGCCTGGCGTTTTCAGTGTGGCGATGAGATTCGTTCCTCACCTGCGGTGGCCGGCGGCATGGTCTTTGTTGGCGCCTACGACACCTATCTCTACGCCCTCGATGCACACCATGGTGGGCTCTGCTGGAAGTATGCAACGGCGGGCGGTCTCAGTTCATCACCGGCGGTCTGGCAAGATACGGTCATGATCGGCTCCGAGGATGGTCTCCTCTACTGCGTTGATCGCCATCGCGGTACCCTCCGCTGGATCTTTCGTACTGACGGGCCGGTACGCTCCTCACCACGGGTGGCGGATCGCATGGTCGTTGTAGGATCTGATGATCAACATATCTATGCAATTGACGGTATGCGTGGCAGCCTGATCTGGAAGCAACGCACCTGGGAGCCGGTACGCTCATCGGCATGCATCCACGACCAACAGATCTTCATCGGTGGCGATGATGGCTACGTCTACGCGCTGGATGGGCGGAGTGGTAGCGTGAAGTGGCGTCAGCGTACCCAACAGTCGGTACGCGCATCACCGGCCTATGCCGATGGCCTGGTTGTGGTAGGATCGCTCGATCAGCAGATCTACGCCCTGAACGCCGAGAATGGCTGGATCGTCTGGCGCGTTCGCACGGGCCACTACGTCAACTCTTCACCATCGATTGCGGGGTCGCGCGTCTTTGTTGGCGGTGTGGATGGTATGCTCTACGCCCTCGATCTCAAGAGCGGACGGCTGCTCTGGAAGTATGCGGTTGGCGCTCAGATCACCTCATCACCCTACGTGGAGGCTGGGCGTGTCTATGTGGGCGCGGTGGACGGCCGCGTCTACTGTGTTGATGCCGATCGGGGTCGTCTCATCTGGAGCCACCAGACAGCTGGTGCGATCGTCTCTTCGCCGATGGTTGCTGAGCGTACCGTCTTTATTGGCTCGATGGATCACCACCTCTATGCGCTGAAGGTCTGAACTACCTGGTTGGCCATGGCAGTGCGATCTGCGCCTTGCCCATCCCTGATATCAATGCCGGAGGTTCTATGCAGCAGTGTAGCCATTGCCAGTATGAGCAGAGCGAGGGGGCCGTCTTCTGCACCCATTGCGGAATGAGCCTTGTCACTCAGCAGCGTGTCGCACACGAAGCGGTGCGACACTCCCCTTCCTCCCCCGCCCCAGTTGGTGCGACGCTGACCGTACTCTCCACGGGTCACTGTCTCAAGCTTAAAGCTGCAACGGAGTGGATCGTTGGTCGCAAGGATAATCAGCGCGATATCTACCCTGACCTCGACCTTGGCGTTGATGGCGGGCTCGATGCTGGGGTTTCTCGTCGCCACGCCCGGATCATCGCCCATGAAGCGGGCTATTTGATTGAGGATCTCGCGAGTGCCAATGGTACCTTCCTGAACGGTGTGCGCCTACAGATTCAGTGTCCTGTGCCACTCAACAGTGGTGATGAGCTCAGGCTGGGTACGCTTGTTACCCGTTTTGAGCGTACATAGATGGGGCCTGGCCACCCCAGCCCCAGGATCGTTGAGGTTTATTATGGCGAAGACGGTCATTTTGCACCTAACCGGCGAGGATCCCGTGCTTGCCGAACTGGATCAGGAGCCTCAGCCCACCGATAGCTCTATTCGCGTGAGCAACCTGCGCAGACGTGATGGCAAGGCACTCCCATACCTGTCCACCGGCGTTCAGGCGGTCATCTACCCCTGGCACCGTGTAACCTTTATCGAAATCCTGCCAGGCGAGGAGGAGCGTAGCTCGGTTATCGACTTCTTTCGTCCGTAGGGCATGGTTCAGATCAGAGTGACCATCATGCGGGAGGTATGGAGGGCGCAGCTCTCCACACCCCCCCAACTCAGCCTTGGTATCGCCAGACGGTGACACTGGCGTAGCTGAAGCTGAAGCATGCCTCAGGGAGAGATGCCGTGGACACAGCGATTGGGTTTGTTCTGAGCGAACGCATCGCGGCGCGTGAGGTGATTGGCTACGGGCGTGCAGCTGAGGCTGCCGGTTTTACCCGCCTGCTCCTCGCCGACCGTTTTCAGCCGACCCCTGGACTTGAGGGGTATGCGCCCCACGCCTGGGTGGCGCTCGCGGCACTTGGCCAGCGTACCCGTCAGATTCTCCTTGGTACGAGCCTCACATGTCCGGTCTATCGGTACGCTCCGACGGTGATCGCCCAGGCCTTTGCCACACTGGGTAGCCTCTACCCAGGGCGGATCTTCCTCGGCCTCGATGTTGGCGATCCCGTCCGGGAGGCTCCGTCGGGTGACGACTGGGTCGATCTACGTGCCCGTGCCGAGCGTCTTGTGGAAGCAGTGGCGATCATTCGCCGCCTCTGGCACGGTGGTCAGGTTACCCACTATGGGCACCACTTTCACTTGCGTGACGCACAGATCATCGAACTTCCGGCTCGGCCGGTACCGCTCTACATCGTCGCCCATGACGTTCCTGGGATGCGTCTGGCCGGGCGCTACGGCGATGGGCTGATAACCAGCGCTCGTGCCGCATGCGACTCCGATCTGCGTGCCGCGTTTGCGCTCGGTGCTCGTGAGATGGGCCTTGATCCCCAAGGTTTACCCATCCTTGCCGAGCTCACCGTGACGATCAGTGGAGGATCGCTCCTACCTGCTTTAAGTGATAGGCTCCACCCGGTTGTTGCCGGGAGCGATCCCCGGCTCCACCTCGAGGCGATCTACGACCTTGTTGATGTCGGCGTGCGCGAGATCTACATCCACGCTGTACAGCCTGATCAGCGCGAGGTTATCGCTTTCTACGCGAATGAAGTCTTACCCCAACTCCGTCAACCCCGGGTGCGTCTGCGCGGGCTGTGAGCCTCCTGCACCAGCGTGGCAACGGTCCACTTTTGGGATACGTCAACAGCAGGGCAACCACAGGGGTTGGGATAGCACCCGTACGCATCATAAGGAGCGCGGATGGCCCTAAACGGCCCATCCTCCGCGCTCCTCTGCGTACTCAGCTACTCCATCGAACCCCTACGCTGCGGCGCGTGAGCCGCCCTTGATCTCCTCAGTACCCTCGGCCGCATTCTCGATCCGGGCCACACTGTCGCGGGGCAGGGCTACGCGGAAGAGCCCGCGATAGACCTCCCAGCGGGCAAGGATCTCTGCACCCCTCGAGCTACCAGTCAATTCGACATGGCGCTTAATCAGGCTCTGGAGCCTAGCCTCATCGCGGGTGGTGAGTGTGCGTAGCTCGATGAGTTGGGGGTTGTGACGGCGCTCCAGGCTACCAGCCTCATCCAGAATATAGGCGATCCCACCGGTCATCCCGGCACCAAAGTTGCGCCCGGTTGCACCGAGGATTACCACCGTGCCACCGGTCATATATTCGCAGCCATGATCGCCAACCCCTTCGACAACTGCTGTAGCTCCCGAGTTGCGTACTGCGAAGCGCTCACCAACCTGTCCTGCCGCGTAGAGTTCGCCACCGGTCGCCCCGTAGAGCAGCGTATTGCCAGCGATCACATTCTCGTGAGGGGCGAAGCGTGCCTGCGGATCGGCAGCTACCACGATAGCACCGCCAGCCATTCCCTTACCCACATAGTCATTCGCTTCACCGGTGAGCAGCAGATTGACACCAGGTGCATTGAATGCGCCAAAGCTCTGCCCTGCGCTACCACGGAACTGGATGGTGATCGTACCGGCCGGTAGCCCTTTATCGCCGTAGAGTTGGCCAATCGCACCAGCCAGCCGGGTGCCAACGGAGCGATCACGGTTACGAACACGGTAGTTGAGCGTGACTGGCCCACGAGCGGCCAGGGCAGCCCGCGTATCGTGCATGATCTGGTCGTTGAGCGTTACTCCAGCAGCAGGGGGGGCGTTGACCTGCCCATTGTGGCGCCGCGGTGCCCCACTTGCAAGGTGCGCCGCGCTGATCACCGGAGTCATGTCGAGGCGGTCGGCGTCCTCAGCGCCTGTTGCGCGCTGACGGAGGAGGTCACTCCGTCCGATTGCCTCTTCGAGCGAACGTAGCCCCAAGCTCGCCAGGATCTCACGTACCTCTTGGGCAAGGTAGCGGAAGAAGGCCATGACCATCTCGGGCTTGCCACTAAACTTGGCCCGCAGGTCGAGGCGCTGGGTGGCAATGCCAACTGGGCAGGTGTTGTTGTGGCATGCCCGGGCCATGATACAGCCTTCGGCCACCAGGGCTGCCGTACCGAACGAGTATTCGTCAGCACCGAGGAGCGCCGCAATCACCACATCGCGCCCGGTCTTCATCCCGCCATCAGCACGCAGGCGTACCCGGTCGCGCAACCCATTCAATACCAGGGTCTGCTGAGTCTCGGCCAGGCCAAGCTCCCAGGGCACCCCCACATGCTTGATACTGCTCAGCGGTGCGGCTCCGGTACCACCCGCGTGGCCACTAATCAGAATGGTATCAGCGTAGCCCTTGGTCACCCCTGCGGCGATCGTGCCCACACCAGCCGTCGCAACGAGTTTGACACTCACCCGCGCCGCCGGGTTGGCCTGCTTTAGATCGTAGATCAACTGGGCGAGATCCTCGATACTGTAGATATCATGGTGCGGCGGTGGGCTGATCAGGGCCACCCCTGGCACGGTGTGGCGGATACGGGCGATCTCCTCATTCACCTTATGCCCCGGAAGTTGGCCCCCTTCACCGGGTTTCGCCCCCTGGGCCATCTTAATCTGTAGTTCGACCGCATTCGCTAGGTAGGCCGGCGTTACCCCGAAGCGACCTGAGGCGACCTGCTTGATCCGGCTATTCCGCTCATCCTTGTAGCGCGACTGATCCTCTCCACCTTCACCACTATTTGCCAGACCGCCCAGGCGATTCATGGCGATCGAGAGGGTCTCATGGGCCTCTAGGCTGGTTGAGCCATGGCTCATTGCGGCGGTGCTGAAGCGGCGCACGATCGCCTCAATCGGCTCAACCTCCTCAATCGGCACTGCTGCACCGGTGGCCTGGAGCTCGAGCAGATCACGCGGTTCAACCGGTGGACGGTTGTTAACCATATCGGCGTAGGCCTTGTAGGTCGCATACCCCTCGCTACTGAGGCCAGGACCGTGGCTGTCACCGTTGAGCGCATGGGGGCTCTGTACGGCTTTTTGGAGGGCATGGACGACCGGGGGACTAAAGGCGTGGTACTCGCCATCCTTCTTATACTTGTAGAAGCCGGGATGGGTGAGGGCTGGTGCAGCCGTTCCGAATGCCTTCGCATGACGAGCGCGCATATCGCGTTCGATACGTGCGAAGCCGATCCCACCGATCCGGGTCGGTGTCCCCGTGAAACATGTATCAACCAGGGCCTGATCGAGGCCCAGGGCTTCAAAGATCTGTGCGCCACAGTAGCTATCGAACGAGGAGATGCCCATCTTCGACATCACCTTGAGCAACCCCTTCTCAAGGGCCTGGATGAAGTGTCGCTCGGCCTCTTCGGCCAGGCTGAGGCCACGGGGATCGCTCCCATCCTTCGCGACGATGCTCTGGTCGGTTGCCGTCCTCTGGCGTAACGCCTCACGCTCGACCGCCATGTGGCGCACACTGGCCAGGGCCAGGTAAGGGTTGATCGCCTCGATACCGTAGCCTACCAGACAGGCGACATGGTGCACCTCTCGTGGCTCACCCGTTTCCGCCACCATGCTACAGAGAGTACGCAGCCCGGTGCGGATCAGATGGTGGTGTACGGCGCTGGCTGCGAGGAGGATTGGGATGGGCGCGTGGTGAGCATCCACCTGGCGATCGCTGATCACGAGCACCGCAGTGCCGGAGCGCACCGCCGCTTCGGCTGCCGCACAGAGCGTTGCCACCGCTTCCGCAAGGGGTGTTGCAACCGGGCAGAGGGCAGCAACAGTCGTCACCGGAATCTCCGGATCACGGTGGGCGCGTAGGGCAGCCAGTTGGGCATCGTTGAGGATCGGCGACTGGAGTTGGAGCAGATGGGCGTGGGCCGGGGTCGCTTCGAGCATGTTGCGGCGACGCCCCACCGAGACGCTGAGCGACATCACCAACTCTTCGCGGAGCGAGTCGATCGGCGGATTGGTCACCTCGGCGAAGCGCTGCTTGAAGTAGTGAAAGAGTGGCCGGCCAAGCTCGAGGCGTGAGAGTACGGCAGCCGGTGTATCATCGCCCATCGAACCGACCGGCTCATGTCCACTACTCACCATCGGCTTCAGCACTACATTCAGATCTTCACTCGAGTAGCCGAAGGCCATCTGCAGTGGCTGCAGGGCGATCTCCATCCCTTGTGCGTCCACACTGCTGCTACCCAGTCGGCGGAGATGCTGACCAACCCAGGCCTCATAGGGCTGGAGCGTAGCCAGATACTCTTTGACATCCTCATCGGTGAAGAAGCGTCCACTCCGTGTATCGACCGCGATCATCTGACCTGGGCCGAGCTTCCCCTTATGGACGATACGGCTCTCATCGATGGCCACGGCCCCTACCTCGGAGCCCGAGATGACCAGACCATCGTTGGTGAGGATGTAGCGTGCGGGACGTAGTCCGTTGCGATCGAGGGCTGTACCTACCACTCGCCCATCAGAGAAGGTCAGGGCTGCCGGTCCATCCCAGGGCTCAGTCAGACAGGCGTGGTACTCGTAGAATGCACGCAGCGCCGGGCTCATGTCACCGATCTTCTCCCAGGCCTCTGGAACCAGCATCGCCAGCGCGTGGCGCACATCGCGTCCAGCCACCACCAGCAGTTCGAGGGCGTTATCGAGCATCGCCGAGTCGGAACCACGCAGGTCGAGGGCGGGGTAGAGTGCGGAAGGGCCATCGACGGCATGCTCAAGAAAATCTTCAGGCAGATGGAGCACCGCCTCGCGAGCGCGCATCCAGTTGGCGTTCCCCTGAATGGTATTGATCTCACCGTTGTGCGAGAGCATGCGGAAGGGCTGGGCGCGCTCCCAGGTGGGGAAGGTGTTGGTTGAGTAGCGCTGGTGGTAGACGGCCAGGCCAGTGGTGTAGAGCGGATCGCGCAGGTCGGTGTAAAACTGGGCCAGGTTCGTCCCAAGGAGTAGACCCTTGTAGACCACGGTATGGGCCGAGAGTGAGGGGATGTAGGCGGCAATCCCAGCCTCGCCGAAGTCTCGCTCCAGCGCCTTGCGCGCCAAGAAGAGCTGCCGCTCGAAGGCTACATCAGAGAGTCCGGCGGGGCGGGTAATGATCGCCTGACGGATCTGTGGCATCGCCGTAAGGGCACGCTCGCCGAGCGCAGTTGGATCAATGGGCACGGCACGCCAGGCCAGCAGGGTCAGCCCACGCTGGGTGAGTTGCTCGCCGATCATCGTTGTCGCCGTCGTCGCACGCTCTGGCTGGTTGGGCAGGAAGAACATCCCCAGGGCCAGATCGGCAGCATCGGCCTGCAAACCCTGCGCTTGAAGTTCACGCAGGAGCAGCGCTCGTGGGATCTGGGTCAGCACACCTGCACCATCACCCGTTTTCGCATCATCGGCGACCGCACCGCGGTGCTCCAGATTGCTGAGTGCCTCGAGCGCCATGGCGAGAATGGCATGGCTGGCTGCACCGTCAATGCGGGCAATAAAGCCAATTCCGCAGGCGTCATGCTCGAAGCGTGGGTCGTACAGAGTGTTGGCTGAACGTGGGGGGAGGTTCATCGATCTTTCACCTTACAATACGGTACGGTAGCGTTGGTCCACAGGATCGACCAGGTGGCGCAGCGCAGCTGCGATCCAGGTTACCCGTCTGGACAGTGCGCTCGATACTACAAAGAAGCGCTCGCCAACCTCAGAACAGTGAGGTGAGGGCGAGCGCCATTGTCGCGCGATCGAGTTGCTGTCGCGGGTGTAATCAGCTTTGTGGCATGCTTGCATGCCAAGTAGGTATTGTCGTGTACTATACACCTCGCACGAATCTTTGTCAAGCCATTTGTACACTTGTACTTTCAAGGAAGAAGGACGCCGTGGAACATCGCCTCAGTCTCGCCCGTATTGAGCAAGCCCCCCTGGTGATCGATCCGCTATTTCTCAACACCCCCCAGTATCGTGCCGAGCCACTCGAGGCGCTCCTGGGCTGTCGACTCCTCGTCAAAGTTGAGACGCTCAACCCCATTCGTTCGTTCAAGGGTCGCGGTGCGTCGTTCAGTGTTGCCGCGCTACCCCCAACGACGACCACCGTTGTCTGTGCGAGTGCCGGTAACTTTGGACAGGCGGTAGCCTACGCCGGACGGGCACGCGGTATCCGGGTGATCGTCTATGCGAGCCGCTACGCTAACCCACTAAAGCTCGAGCGTATGCGTGCCCTTGGCGCAGAGGTACGCCTCGTTGGCGAAGATTTTGATGACGCCAAGCTGGAGGCTAAACGCTTTGCTACCGCCGCTGGCGTGCCCATGATGGAAGATGGCCTTGATCCAGCCATTGCGGAGGGGGCGGCCACGATCGCCCTGGAACTCATGCGCTACCCCGAGCCGATCGATGATCTCCTGGTTCCCCTAGGTAATGGGGCCCTCCTCACCGGGATTGGGCGCTGGACGAAAGCTGTTGCTCCTGCTACCCAGGTGATTGGTGTGGCTGCAGCCGGCGCACCGTCTATGGTCGAGTCGTGGCGCTCGGGCCGCATTGTGACCCACGAGCGGATCACCACCATTGCCGATGGCGTTGGCGTACGTCTGCCCGTTCCTGAGGCGGTCGCCGATATGTATGGAACCGTCGACGACGCGTTACTGGTCGAAGATCAGACCACGCTTGCAGCGATGCGCCTCATCCACGAGCATCTTGGACTGGTAGCTGAGCCTTCGGGAGCGCTGGGCATTGCGGCGCTCCTCGCGCAGCCGGAGCGCTTCCGTGGCCGCTTCGTCGCAACGATCCTGTGTGGCAGCAATCTTACCCTTCAGCAGATGCACGACTGGTTGGTACTACCAGCGTGAGGATTGGTTTGCCATCACCCCCAAATAGTCGCTCCAGGGCGATCAAGAGCCAGAAGCTGTAGGCGAGATCGGGCCAGAAGTAGAATTGATCGACCAGTCCGTGCACCAGGCTTGCCGTCATGGCTGCTCCTGCCCCTGCCAGAAGTACGGGAGCAACCTGATGGCGACGCGCCTCGTCACTAGCCGTACGTACCCTGCTCCATGCACCCCGGTAGAAGCGTACACTGAGCCAGGTAACGGCGATGAGGCCTAGGGGACCCATGCGCAGCGCGAGATCGAGCAGGAGATTGTGCGGGTGGGAGGTGTAGATCTCGCTACTCTCCCTGAGTTCTGCGGCAATGTAGGATGGGTAGCGTTGACCAAACTGATCGAGCCCAATACCAAAAGGATGGTCACGCAGCATGGCCAGAGCTGAAGCCCAGGTCTGTAAGCGGATACCACCGCTGGCCGCTGTGAGGCTGAGGCGCTCAGTACCGAGGCTAGGAACGAGGGCGAGGAGCAGGAGCCCACCGCCTGCGAGGAGCGTAGCAACAGCTACCCAGAGGCGCCGATCGCGCCAGATGGCGGTGGGCAGCAGGGCAACTGCGAGGGTCAAGGCGGCAGCCAGGGCACCCAGGTAGGCACCACGCGAGAAGGAGACCACGAGCCCGCCCAGGCAGAGGAGGGTGGCGAGCAGGTAGGGCCACGCCCGTACGATGCCCTCACGCCAGTGGGATGCCCCCCA
>CAIWUD010000331.1 GCA_903915775.1 uncultured Chloroflexota bacterium
CCCAACTCCCATGGGGTAAAGGTGTAGCTGTAGAGGAAGTCGCGGCGCGGCTCCGGGCTAACCCGTGCACTGACATACCAGGCGGCACCAACCACTCCACCAAGTAGACCCACGGCGCCGCTTACGAACGCCGGGAGGAGTGCGTTGCGATCCATGCGGTTCCCCTTTCCTATGGCGTAGGTCGCACCACCACCATGGTACACTGCCCCCGCTGTTGGATCAAGCGGGGCTACGCCCTCCACGATCGCTTCGACCGGCCGAGCGTGCAAGTAACTGCACATCTCGCCTCAGCATGTTGGCATTGTACCTGATCTATGCCTACGGCATGCTTCACTTTCGTCTGTACGCTGGTACTGTCTAGCACCACCTCCTCTTGGTGCCACTCCAGGGCTATGTTCCCGACCGCGTCACCCTGCCCCTATCAGCATAAAAATCGCTAAAGGGTTTAGTTTCATTCAAGGATGTGGTAAAAAAGGCGCAAATACTGCACAAAAGTGGTCGGGATCACCATACATTCGATTACAATGGAACGGGGCTCACGATCGGTACGAATGTATGAACGAGTACACGCGGAGACATACCGAGTGACACGCCTTGAAGATCTGAAGCGCGGTGCATCCTTGCGCGGTATCCTACCGGATAGCATGGTGACTGTGGTTGACGTGCACTGGTACGGCAGTGATGCGCTCGAGTTGACCTACAAGGAGAGCAGCGGTCGCCCCGGCACGCGGCTGCTCTACCGTGACGATGAACCAACCCTAGAACTGGTCAGCACCGGTCGCCCCTGGAGTTTCGATGGCGCTGGCCACCTCTTCCGCTTGGTCGCCGAGGCGCACCGCATCCGCCTTGCCCACCTCTTTGACCCAGTGCTGGCGGTGCATACCTCGCTGGTCGAGCCGCTGCCCCATCAGATCACGGCGGTCTACGAGACGATGCTCGCACGCCAGCCCCTGCGCTTCCTGCTCGCCGATGATCCCGGTGCGGGCAAGACGATCATGGCTGGCCTGCTGATCAAGGAGCTGATCGCCCGTGGTGATCTCCAGCGCTGTCTCATCGTCTGCCCCGGCAGCCTGGCTGAGCAGTGGCAAGATGAGCTCTACCGCCGCTTTCACCTGCCCTTCGAGATTCTTACCAATGATAAGCTGGAGTCAGCCCGCACCGGTAACTGGTTCCTTGAAAACCAGCTGGTGATCGCCCGTCTCGACAAGCTCGCCCGCGACGAGTCGGTGCAGCAGAAGCTCCAGGCTGCCGATGGCCGCTGGGACCTGGTGGTCTGCGATGAGGCGCACAAGCTCTCGGCGACCTTCTTCGGTGGTGAGCTGAAGTATACCAAGCGCTACCGGCTCGGTCAGCTGCTCGGTAGCCTCACCCGCCACCTGCTGCTGATGACCGCGACGCCCCATAATGGGAAGGAGGAGGATTTTCAGCTCTTCCTCGCCCTCCTCGACAGCGACCGCTTCGAGGGGCGCTTCCGTGATGGCGTCCACCAGGTGGAGGTCTCCGACCTGATGCGGCGCATGGTCAAGGAGCGGCTACTCAAGTTCGATGGCACGCCGCTCTTCCCCGAGCGCATCGCCTACACCGTGCCCTACAAGCTCTCCGACGCCGAGGCGCAGCTCTACCGCGAGGTGACCAACTATGTGCGCGAGGAGTTCAACCGCGCCGAGGCGCTGCAGAATGACAAGCGCGCCGGGACGGTTGGCTTCGCGCTGACGGTGCTCCAGCGCCGCCTGGCCTCCTCGCCCGAGGCGATCTACCAGTCGCTCCACCGCCGCCGCGAACGGCTGATCTCACGTCTGCGCGAGCTGGAGCTGCTCCAGCGTGGGGCAGCCTTCCCCCGGAGAGGGAGGGAGTCCGACTCCTCCCCCCAGCGGGGGGAGGATGGGTGGGGGGCGGTAGATCTCAGTGCCGATGATCTGGATGATCTCGAAGACGCGCCCGACCACGAGGTAGCTCAGGTCGAAGCGGAGATCCTCGACCAGGCGACGGCGGCACGTACTATCGATGAGTTGAAGCTGGAGATCGCCAATCTGGCGCGGCTCGAAGCGCTGGCGTTAGCCGTACGGCAGAGCGGCGAAGATCGTAAGTGGCGCGAACTGGCCAGCCTACTGGGCGAGATCTTCACCCCGGCGGCGATCGCCAACCGCCTGGCCGAAGGGCACGAATCCTACCAGGTGCGCGAACTTCCCCGGCCTACCCCCTCACCGCGCCAGAAGTTGGTGCTCTTCACGGAGCATCGTGACACGCTGAACTACCTGGTGCAGCGCATCCGTACGCTGCTCGGTCGGGTTGAGGCCGTGGTTACCATCCATGGCGGGATGGGGCGCGAAGAGCGGCTCAAGGTGCAGGAGCTCTTCCGCCACGACCCGGAGGTCCAGGTGCTGATCGCCACCGATGCCGCCGGTGAGGGTATCAACCTGCAGCGCGCCCATCTGATGGTCAACTACGACCTGCCCTGGAACCCGAACCGCCTGGAGCAGCGCTTCGGGCGCATCCATCGCATCGGCCAGACTGAGGTCTGCCACCTCTGGAACCTGGTGGCCGAGGAGACCCGTGAGGGCGATGTCTATACCACGCTACTGACCAAGCTCGAACAGGCCCGCACCGCCCTGGGCGGCCAGGTCTTCGATGTGCTCGGTAAGCTCCAGTTTGAGGGTAAGCCGCTGCGCGAACTGCTGATCGACGCTATCCGCTACGGCGAGCGACCCGATGTCCGCGCCCGCCTGACCCAGGCGATCGAGAACGCCGTGGATCGACGGCAGATCCAGGATCTGCTGGAGGAGCGGGCGTTGGCCCATGACGCAATGGACGCCCGCCAGGTGGCGCGGGTGCGCGAGGAGATGGAGCGCGCTGAGGCCCGCCGCCTCCAGCCGCACTATATCGAGTCCTTCTTCCTGGCGGCCTTCCAGCAACTGGGTGGCACGCTGCGCCAGCGCGAGCCGCGCCGCTACGAGGTCACCCATGTTCCGGCACTGCTGCGTAACCGCGACCGCATGATCGGTATTGGCGAGCCGGTGCTGCCGCGCTATGAGCGCATCGCCTTTGAGAAGGGCTTGCTTACGCCGCCTGGCCAGCCGCAGGCTGCCTTTGTCTGCCCCGGCCACCCGCTGCTCGACGCAACGCTCGATCTGCTGCTGGAGCGCCACCGCGATCTGCTGCGGCGCGGTACGCTGCTGGTCGACGAACGGGATCACGGCACGCAGCCGCGGCTGCTCTTCTCGCTGGAGCATGCCCTTCAGGATGCGAGTACCCTCACCCCCTACCCCTCTCCCACGGTGGGGAGAGGGGAGTATGGAGGCGGTGAGCGCCGGACGATCTCGCGCCAGATGCTCTATGTAGAACTGACAGCCGATGGCCCGACCCGCAGCCTGCACTATGCGCCCTACCTCGACTACCGCCCGCTGGTAGATGGCGAGTTGGATGTCGACGTGTTGCTGGCCCGCCCGGAGTGCGCCTGGATTACCCGTGACCTGGAGCAACGGGCCCTCGGCCATGCCATTGCCCAGATCGTGCCGAGCCACCTCCAGGAGGTGCGCGGCCGGCGCTTGAGCTTGATCGAGAAGACGCGAGCGGCGGTGAAGGATCGGCTGACCAAAGAGATTAACTACTGGGACTATCGGGCGGAGGAGCTGAAGCTCCAGGAGCAGGCCGGTAAGCCCAACGCACGCCTCAACTCGCAGGAGGCACGGCGCCGCGCCAATGAGATGCAGGCCCGTCTGCAGAAGCGCATGGAGCAACTCGATCGCGAGGCGCAGATCTCCGCACTGCCGCCGGTGATTCTGGGCGGACTCGTGGTGGTGCCGATCGGACTCATCGCGGCGATCACCGGTCGCTCACTCCCAGCAAACCATCCCGTCGATACCCAGGCGGCTGCGGCCCGCGCCCGGGCGGCAGTGATGGAGGTCGAACAGCGCCTCGGCTTCATGCCGGTCGATCGTGAGTTCGAGCAGCTGGGCTACGATATTGAGAGCCGCGACCCAGCAACTGGCCACCTGCGCTTCATCGAGGTGAAGGGCCGCGTCGCTGACGCCGAGACGATCACCGTGACCAAGAACGAGATCCTCTACTCGCTCAACAAGCCCGAGCACTACATCCTGGCGCTGGTTGCGTTTCAGCCGGATGGAACCCATCAGGTCGCCTACCTGCGCCGACCATTCCAACGAGAGCCGGACTTTGGCGTGACCAGTGTCAACTACTCCTTCACCGAGCTCCTGGCGCGGGCGGAGGTGCCACGCTGATCCAGCCAATCTATGTGCGCTGCATGGTTATAATGACGTGGCAGACTCAGCCTGCTGGGCGCAAGGCAAGAGGTCGTTTGCAACGTATGGAACACACGATGAAGGTGATACAACTTCGTGATCGACCGTTTGATATGCAACCGGTTATGTCAGCAACGCTTACCGATCTCGACCAACGCCTATTTCAAGACCGGTATCTTCCCGCTGCGTTCGCACCAGATGTTCTGGAAGCG
>CAIWUD010000332.1 GCA_903915775.1 uncultured Chloroflexota bacterium
ATCAGGTAACCAATCCTGAATTCGACCATTTTTCGCGCGGCATCCTTGATTGACGCCACCGGCAGCGTAGTGACTGCAATGCGCCCTTTCGGAGATAAAACGCTGTCAATGTGCATTGAAGATCCGATCATTGCAGTTGAAACATGGAAATGTGCAAGAGTTATCAAGTTATATCAGATGGCAGGACCCGATTTGAGAGCCATCGCACGGGAAATCCGGGCCATTGAAAAAACATTTTTACGCTTGCCCCTAGACGGTGAAATCGCTAATCGCTACAATTCGCGCCTCTCAGTTTGTTAGAGACATTAGGCGGTTAGCTCAGCTGGTTAGAGCGCCACGTTGACATCGTGGAGGTCGGTGGTTCGAGTCCACTATCGCCCACCACAGCTACTACTGTACCACCGCCCTCCTGGGTGGTGGTTTCTTTTTGGGGCGTGGTTCGGCTCTTTTGTGGGGAAGTGGGGTCTCCTGTGCGTGTGCTGATCACTGGCCTGACCGGCCCCGTTGGTAGTTTCCTCGCCGACCATCTCTTGACCCTCCCCGATCTTGAGTTGCACGCGTTCAAGCGTTGGCGCAGCGATCCCCGACCGATCGCCCATCTGCGCGGGAAGGTGAAGATCCACGAAGGGGATATTGAGGATCCCTTCGCCGTTGATCGTGCCGTTGCCGCCGCTGCTCCCGATCGCATCTTCCACCTCGCAGCCCAGAGCTACCCAAGCGCGTCGTGGGATGCGCCAGTGCATACAATGCGTACCAATGTTGAGGGAACACTCAACCTCCTGGAGGCGGTGCGGCGCCACGTGCCGCAGGCACGGGTTCATATTGCTGGTACGAGTGCGCAGTATGGCACGGTGCGCCCCGATGAGGTGCCGATCACCGAGGCTCACCCGCTACGGCCCGGTAGCCCCTACGGGGTGAGTAAAGTTGCAGCGGAGCTCACGGGGTTGCAGTACCACGATAACTTTGGTCTCCACATCCTCGTGACCCGATCGTTCAACCACGTTGGTCCGCGTCAGGGCGATCGCTGCTCGATCCAGACCTTTTGCCAGCAGATGGCGTCCATCGAGGCTGGACGGCAGGAGCCGGTGCTGCGTGTGGGCAACCTGGAGCCGCGTCGCGACTTCACCCACACCCGTGATGTCGCCCGTGCCCTCTGGCTCCTACTCGAGCATGGTCAGCCTGGCCAGGTCTACAATCTCTGCTCGGGTCGGGCCACCCGTATCGGCGATATTGTGCAGCTCGTGGTTGAGCGTGGGCGGGTTCCTGTGACGGTGGAGGTGGATCCGGCCCGTCTCCGTCCGAGTGATGAGCCGATCTTGATGGGTGATAGTAGCAAGCTGCGCGCCGCCACTGGCTGGAGTCCAACCATCGACATTCCAGTGATGGTTGATGAACTGCTAGCCTACTGGCGTGCCGAATTTGGCGTCGTGTAGAGGGGGTGGCAACTTCTGGGTACGCTCTTTCTTGTCGCCACGCCAATCGGTCATCTGGAGGATATCACGCTGCGTGCCCTGCGCGTGCTGCGCGAGGTTGGGCTGATCGCCGCGGAAGATACCCGCCACACGCGCACGCTGCTCGAGCGTTACCAGATCGCGACCCCCTGTATCTCCTACCACGAGCATAATAAGCTCGTGCGGCGTGAGGAGATCTTGATGACGCTGGCGAGCACTGATGTCGCTCTCGTCTCTGATGCTGGAACACCTGGGGTGGCCGATCCCGGCTTCGAGTTGGTAGTCGCCTGTGTTGAGGCGGGGATTCCGGTGAGCCCCATCCCCGGGCCGAGTGCCCCGATTGCGGCCCTGATCGCCTCGGGGCTGCCCAGCGATCGTTTTACCTCCCTCGGCTTTCTGCCGCGCCATGGTGCCGAGCGACGTGCACTGCTGGGCGAGATGGCCGAACTGACGATGACGCTGATCTGCTTTGAGGCGCCTCATCGTCTGCTTGAGACGCTGGAGGATATGCGCGCTATCCTCGGTGACCGCCAGGTTGCGGTTGCGAATGATCTCACCAAGCGCTTTGAGGAGATCCGCCGCGGTAGCCTGACGGAGTTGCTGAGCCACTTCAGTGTACGGCAGCCACGCGGTGAGTATACGCTGGTTATTGCAGGGCGTGCCGCTGGTGAGCGTAAGCGTGATCGTCTTCGCCTCACGGCACCCGCCGATCGGACAGCGCCGCCCGACCGGGCGGAGATTGCACGCCGCTTACGTCTACTCCGTGACGAGGGCTACGCTGGGAGTATGGCGGCACGCATCGTTGCACGCGAGCTGGATCTGCAGAAGGGTGATGTCTATCAGGTCTGGCTCAGTCTGGAGACTGATCGTGATGAAGAATAGTCTACGTTTCTTTGTGCCACCTGCTGCTCTGGCGAACGATAGCGTGACCATTGTTGACCGGGCCCTGGCCCACCAGATGAGCCACGTCCTGCGCCTCCAGCCCGGTGATCGCGTGCTGCTCCTGGATGGCCTGGGTAGCGCCTGTGAAGTTGAATTGAGTACGGTGGCGCGTGATGCGGTCCGCGGTCTCGTACGTACACGCACCGCAGCCCCAGGTGAAGCCCCTCTCCAGTTGACGATCTTCCTCGCCCTGATCCGTGCTGAGCGCTTCGAGTGGGCGTTGCAGAAGAGTGTGGAACTTGGGGCTGCGCGCCTCGTTCCGGTTGTCTTCGCCCGCTCCCTCCCTGGTGATCGCGCCGATGCCCATAAGCTCGAACGCTGGCGACGGATCATCCGTGAAGCGGCTGAGCAGTCCTGTCGCGGCCTGCTGCCTCAACTCGATCCACCCCTGAGTTTTGCCGAGGCGTCTGTTCAGGCGGCGCAAGCTGAGTTGCCGCTCCTCCTCTGGGAGGGTGAGGCGCCTTCGCTGCGTGAACTCCTGCGCCATCGGCCAGCCCCGACCTCCCTCAGTCTGATCAGTGGCCCGATTGCGGGGATTCGTCCTGATGAGCTGATCCTGGCCCAAGAGCATGGTATCATGCCCGTGTCGCTCGGGCCGCGCCTGCTTCGTGCTGAAACTGCCCCGATTGTTGCTACGGCAGCCATCATGTATGAGTTTGAGGCCTGAGATCGACCTGGTCTGCTCCGCTACACTCTGCCCTACTACCCCTCCGCGAGGAGTTCGAAGAACCCTCGCTCAACGTTACCTAAAAATCTACTACCATGATCCGTAAAAATCACGCCCTCACGATTGGTGCCCTTGTCGTTCTCCTCGTCGGTTTCGTCTCGTTCAGTAGTGGCTGGGTGCTGGCACGGACGTTCGGTACTACACCGGTCGATAGTTTTGTTGCTGGCATCGGTTTGAGCACAACCCGTCAGCAGACCCCCACCAGCCTACGCGAGCAGTTTGCCGTCTTCTGGCAGGTCTGGAGTCTGGTTGAGGGTGAGTTCTACCGCCCTGAACCCCTCGATCGCCAGAGTATGGTCTACGGGGCTATTCGAGGGATGCTGGCTACCCTGGAGGATGACTACACCTTCTTCCAGGAACCTGAAGATGCTGCGCTGAGCCGTGAGTCGATGCAGGGGAGCTTTCAGGGGATTGGCGCCTACCTCCGGTTGGAGGAGGGCGAAATCGTGATTGATCGCCTCTTCCGCAACGCACCAGCGGAACTAGCCGGTCTGCGCAGCGGTGATCGGAT
Organism: uncultured Chloroflexota bacterium; assembly: GCA_903915775.1. Classification (GTDB taxonomy): domain Bacteria; phylum Chloroflexota; class Chloroflexia; order Chloroflexales; family Chloroflexaceae; genus Viridilinea. The sequence continues at coordinate 3,632 of CAIWUD010000332.1, forward strand.
CCTGGCTGTGGATGGTGAACCACTTGCCGAGCTGATCGCGGGCCTACCCGAAGGAGAAGCGACAACTGCAGCCGCGAGCCGCATCCGTGGTCCGAAGGGTACGGTCGTGACGCTGAGCATACGCCGCCCCGCGACTGGGGAGACCCTCGAGTTTGCGATTACCCGTGATGAGGTTGCGATCGTCACCGTCAATGCGGAGCTGCTCGAGAATGGAGTTGGCTATATCCAGATTACTGAGTTTAAGGCGACAACAACCGAGCTCCTTGACCAGGCGTTACGAGAACTCATTCCTCAGCAGCCATCCAGTCTGGTGCTCGATCTTCGTAACAACCCCGGCGGCTACCTGCAGACGGCCCGTGAGGTGTTGGGGCGCTTCTACGACGGCGTCGCCCTCTACGAGCAAGAGAATGGGGGAGTAGTCCAGGAGTTGGGGACGATCGCCGGACCAGCAGATACGCGCCTCTACGATATCCCCATAGTCGTGCTGATCAATGGGGGATCAGCTAGTGCCGCTGAGATCGTTGCCGGTGCGCTGCGTGACGGTCGCGATCATACGATTCTCGTTGGTGAGAAGAGTTTTGGCAAAGGTTCGGTGCAGAATATCCACCAACTGCGCGATGGGAGCAGTGCGCGGATTACGGTCGCCCACTGGCTCACCCCAGCTAAGTCGGAGATTAACCAGATTGGGATTACCCCTGAGCATCTCGTAGCGCCCTCTGAGGAGCTTGCCTATGCCGTCCCATGTGTAGCGGATCGGCGTCCCCCTGAGGGTCAGGAGCGCTGTGGTGATGCTCAACTCGCCCATGGTTTGCAGTTACTAGCCACGCGTACGCTGCAACCGACAGGAGTTCCTGCCACCCCGTAGTACTACTGTCGTCCATCGAGGGATTGTACCGTGTAGTTGGAGGTCGTCCGTGCAACGTCTCATCATCACCGCCCCGCGTCAGGCCGAATTCGAGGCAGTAACCCTGCCACTCTGTCCACCGGATGGAATCCTCGTACGAGCGCGGGTGACCGCCATCAGTACAGGTACCGAACTACGTGTCTACCGGCTCATTCCGGTTGATCCGGAGGGTCGTTTCCTTCACGCGAACATACCGATGAGCGTGCCGACGGAGAACGGCTACTCTATGGTGGGGGATGTGGTAGCCGTGGGTGCAGCGGTGACGAACCTAGCTGTGGGCGATCGGGTATTCGTACCAGCCCCCCACCGGACGGTCGCAGCTGTGCCGGCTCGGCTGGCGATCAAGCTACCTGATGACCTCCCCGATGAGCAGGCGGTCTTCCTGAGCATCCTTGAAGTTTCACACCTCTCCTTGCGCAAAGGTAGCCCCGCCCCTGGCGAAACCTTGGCGGTGATTGGTCAGGGCATCATTGGTTTAGCCGCCCTGGCCTATGGTGTAGCCTATGGTTTTCGGACCATAGCCATTGATGTTGATGAGCGACGCCTAGAGATCGCCCGCCAGATGGGTGCAGATCTGGTGTTGAACCTGGCTGTACCAGATTTTCATGCGCAGATCAACGCCTTCTGCGATGGTCATGGTGTCGATCTGGTGATCGAAGCCGCATCGGTCTGGCCCGCCATCCAGACCAGCATGGAGATTGCCGCCCAGCGCGGGCGGGTGGTGGTGGTGGCGCGCCACACCGACCAGCCAACCTTTAGCCCGGTTGGCGATCCGTTTCTGCAGAAAGAGATCGCACTCCTGGTTTCGTATGGCCATCCACCCGATGGTCAGCGCTGGGATCGCCGCCGTTCGTTCAACCTGACGATCGAGCTCCTGCGCAAGGGGCGGCTCACTATTGCACCGCTCATCACGCACCAGTTCGCTTGGCACGAGCTTCCCCAGGTCTACCAGCGCCTGGATCAGGGTGAGCGCGATCTGGTGGGAATTGTGCTCGATTGGCGCGATCAGTCGTAACTGAGGGCCAGGGTGCCCCTCGGTTCGGGCATACGGTGGAGGGCACAGCCCTCCACAAGCAACTCCAAAGACACCGAGCTGGTGCTCGGTGATCCCAGGTGGGGGTGACCAGAAAGCCCCCCACCTAACCTTGGTCTCGCCAGGGGGAAGGGTGAACCGCTACGCCCTTAGCTACCACGCAACGAGCAGCGTGAGGTCATTCACATTGGTACCAGTTGGGCCGGGGCGGAGGAGATCGTCAAGGGCGGCAAAGAAGGGGTAGGCGTCGTTACGAGCGAGGTGTGCAGCAACATTGAGCCCGAGCACATGCGCACGCGCCGCACTCTCCCCGGTCACTACAGCCCCGGCAGCATCCGTTGGTCCATCGCCACCATCAGTTGCCAGGGCCACCAGCGCGACCCGTTCTAAACCCGCTAGGCCCTCTACCGCTGCCAGAGCTAACTCCTGGTTACGCCCGCCATGCCCACTACCACGTAGGGTCACGGTTGTTTCGCCACCGGCAACGATGCAGCATGGACGGGAGAGTGGCGCACCGCTGCGGGCTACTTCACGCAGGATGGCCGCGAGCATGCGCCCGGCTTCCCGTGCCTCCGCTTCGAGGGTTGTCGTGAGCAGCATCGGCTGAAACCCTGCGGTGCGTGCCGCCGCAAGGGCAGCTGTGGCGGCTTGGCGGTTGTCGCCGATGAGCAGATTATGCACATTGGCAACGACCGGGTCGCCTGGCTTCGGTGTTTCAGCGACCAGACCGCCCACACCGCGCTGAAGATGGTTGAGGATGGCCGGTGGTGTACGCTGCGAGAGGCCATACTGCTCAAGCAGGGCAAGGGCATCAGCGAAACTCGTTGGGTCGGCTACGCATGGCCCCGAGGCGATTGTATCGAGTGGGTTGCCGACTACATCCGAAAGGATCAGGGTGAAGAGCTGTGCCGGGTAGGCCATCCGTGCCAACCCACCACCCTTGATCGTATCAAGATGCTTTCGTAGCGTATTGATGGCACGAATATCTGCGCCGGAGCCGAGGAGTGCCTGGGTCAGCTCCTGGAGATCGCCCAGACTCACCCCAGGAGCGGGGAGGCTCAGCAGGGCCGAGCCGCCTCCGGAAATGAGCGCGAGTACGAGGTCGTTGGGCCCCAGGTCACTGAGGAGGCGTGCCATCTCCTCGGCTGCAGCAACGCTGCGCAGGTCTGGAAGGGGATGACCAGCCTCAACGAGGCGGATCGCCTGGTTCACCGCTCGCTGTTCCCCATGCACGGTGCGGTGCCCATCCTTCACGACTACCAGCCCAGCGCTGAGGTAGGGGCCGAGGATCGCTGCTGCTGCCTGGGCCATGGGGGCGCCAGCTTTGCCCGCTCCTACCACCACGAGCCGCCCGACCGTGCGCAGATCGATGGGCTGATCCCCGATCTGGAGCCTGCTTCCCTCACGCTGCATGGCCCGCTCTACCGCCACCGCGGGATCCACTGCCGTCAGCGCTGCAGCCATGATCTGCGTTATCGTTGCCCCTGCTGCTACACGCCTGAGCGATGAGGTGAGGAAGCGGGCGTGATCGATCACGATTGGCACTCCTTAGCCCACTGCAAGCACGAAGCCGAGCTGCATGCTGCAGCCATCGGCGGCCTGGCGTACCCGCGGCCCGAGGGCGACGGCACGCGCGAGGCTCAGTCTGGTTGTTGGCCCCGAGATACTGAGCGCAGCAATGCAGCGTCCAGTACGATCGAAAATGGGCGCGGCAACACAACAGACGCCAACCTCACGCTCCTCGTCATCGAGCGCGAAACCTCGCTCACGCGCTATGGCTAGTTCATGCCGCAACGTCTCGGCTGCAACGAGCGTTTTTGTTGTCCAGGGGCGCCGTTCGACACGGGACAGGTAGGCTTCGAGCTGCTCGCTGCTAAAACCAGAGAGGATTGCCTTACCACCGCCGGTACAGTAGAGTGGAACCCGCTGACCTACCTCGGTGAACATCCGCACCAGGTGAGGACTCGCTACCTGCTCACTGTAGACCCCCTCGTCGCCCTGCAGCGTGAGCAGATTGCTCGTCTCATCAGTGTTGGCGGTCAGTTCACGGAGGGAGGGTCGCGCAATCCGGGTCAGATCGAAGCGCCGGCTTGCCGCTGCCCGTGCCGCCACTCGGAGTAGCCCTGGTCCAGGACCGTAGAGGCGTGTCTCAGGATTCTGGGCCGCATATCCACGCGCCACTAGCGTTCTGAGTAGCCGGTGCACCGTTCCCAACGGCAGGCCAGTGCGCTCGGTGAGCTGCGAGAGGGCAACATCATCACCACTCGTCGCAAGGGTCTCGAGCAGATCTAGGGCGCGATCAAGCGACTGAGCCATAGGGTATGGGTATTTCTGTTCTGAGGGTGGTTCAATGTCGGCTGCGCCGGCGTGGCAGTCTGGCGCTACCAGGGTTCGGTTGGGTTTTTTGCGGAGGGCTGCGCCCTCCGCGCCTCCCGTCGAACGGTCAAACTTGTCGGCTGCGCCGATAGTAGCGGATGCCTACGCAGAGTATAGAGAGCTATCCATGCCACTGTCAATAGCTACAACTTGTCGTGGAGTGCCGCATAGATTATTGCCCACTGCGCCAGGCTCACCGTCTCGGCGCGCTGCTGGGGGGCGACGCCGGCATGAGCGAGCGCGGCAAGGGTCCGCTCGCGTGGGATCTGGTAGCCCATGGCTGCCAGACCCATTGGCAGGGCATTGGCCAACTGCTTGCGAGCCTGCATAAAGCCCGCCTTGATCACGCGAAAGAGCCGATCGACACTATCGACCTCCACTGCGGGCGTGGGACGCCGACGCAAGCGGAGGATCGCCGAGTTCACCTCAGGTGCAGGAAAGAAGCTCGTCGCTGGAACACGGGCGATGATCTCCGGCTCGGTGTAGATCTGCACCGAATGGGCCAGGACGCTCAGGTCGCCCAGCCCGGCCGTGATCCGTTGGGCAACTTCCCACTGCACGAGGAGCACGCTCAGGTCGGGGGCAACGGTTGCCTCAAGAAAGTGGCGCAGGAGTGCTGACGTGATCGCATAGGGTAGGTTAGCGACCAGTTTGTAGTGCTGCACTGCACTCTCACCAGTTGCTGTTGCTCCCAGTAGCGCCGCGGGATCCGTACGAAGCATGTCGGCCTCGACGATGCTCAACGCTGCCCCGGCAAACTCGTGGCGCAGCCGTTCCGCCAGCCGATGATCGAGCTCAACGGCAATTGTCTGCCCCGCCCGATGAGTCAACTCCCAGGTCAGAACACCCAACCCCGGCCCCACTTCAACTACCAGGTCATGCGGGCTCAGCTCAGCTGTGGTAACAATGGTCGCTAAGGCTGTGGCGTCAATAAGAAAGTTCTGTCCCATCTCACGCGTGGGGCGGAGATCAAGGCGACGCAGCGCCGCCCGTACACGCTCCGGGCTCAGGTAGGGGTTTTCCATGGATGCAAGCCTCGTTGTAGGTATGGTTCAGCATTGGCTCTTTGCGGGTACCGCTGTTGCCTCCCCGTTCTGGCGAGATACCTATCCCCCCAGCGGGACCAGAATGGTGACCCGTGTGCCCTTCCCCGGTGTCGACTCCAGTTCGGCGTTACCCCCGACGAGCCTTGCCCGTTCATCGATGTTGAGGAGGCCGAACGAACCCCGCTGCTCGTAGCTGGCGAGTACCTTCTGGAGATCAAAGCCAACCCCGTCATCCTGGACAACGGTTAGGAGGTTGATCCCCTCGCGGCGTAGTCGTACCCAGATATGGTTGGCCTGGGCGTGCTTCAGCGCGTTGTTCACCGCCTCCTGGATGATGTTGAAGAGGGTCCCCTCGACCTGCGCCTCCAGGTGGATATCCCCCATCTCAGCGGACTCAAGTACAATCGCCGTACCCGGATGGCTATTCCGAAAGCGATCGAGATACTCCTCCAAGGTCACCAGCAGTCCTTGGGTCTCCAGAACCAGCGGACGCAGCTCAAAGAGCATCGTCCGAACGTCGTGGTTGGTTCGCTTGGCCAGGGCACTCATCTTATCCAGTTCCGCATTGACCCGCCCAGGATCACGCTCGAGGAGGCGCTTGATAAACTCGATATTCATCGTCAGTGCTGCCAAGGCCTGAGCCGGACCATCGTGCAGATCACGGGCCAGTTGGTGGCGCACGGTCTCCTCTTTGGAGATGAGCTTGTTTCGCTCCTCCTTCAGGTCGAAGATGAGCTGGGCATTGTGCAGGGCAATGATGGCATAGTTCGCCAAGGTGGTCAACTGCTCGACCTGTTCGGCGTTGAACGACCGTGGATCGTTACTTGCCACCACGATCAGGCCATAGGTGCGCACCCCGGCGCGGAGCGGGATGAGGCAGGCTTTGACCGAGTTGCGCAGTGTGGCAAACCCGGCGAGATCTGGCTCCTGATCGAGTGGCGCCACGACACGTGCCTCCGTACCGCGCATAGCCACCGCTAAGCCCGGTCCGACTGTGACATGGCGCAGGCGATCACTGATCTCCAGGGCCTGGCTGGCAGCAATGTAGAGGTCATCGGGCCGACCTGACGAGAGGAGGACGAAGCCGGTGGTGAAGGGCACGAGCTTCCGACTTTCACGGAGGGTGGCCTCGAGCACCTGGCGGTAGTCGACGGTTGTGGTCAGGGTATAGGCAACTTCATAGAGTGAGCGCATCTGATCACGGTAAGCCCGTGCCTCGTTCAAGGCCTGCTCCGCCTCAGCGTGGGCCTGTCGCACACTGGCCCGATTGCTCTCACTCCAGCGCTCGGCCATGCTACTCGCCACCCATGGCGTCAGTATGAGGGCAAGCCCACGCAGCCCCAGGGCCAGGTAGTCCAGCGCGTTCAGCGTAAGGGTTGGTAGCAGGATGTTGTGCCGACTCAGGTAGGCGATAACGTAGAGCCCGGCCGCCATGATTCCCGTGAGCAGACTAATCCCTGGCGGTTGGCGGATCGCGGCGCCGATCAGGGGCAGTAGGTAGATGGGAAAGAAGACCATCGCCTGATCACCGCCAAAGAAGGTCATGAGGGCCAGAAAGGCGAGATCCACCAGGTAGGAGTAGCCAAGGAGTGGCACCATTGGCGGGATGAGGAGTACGAGTGAGGCGAGGAGCCCAAAGCCGAGGTAGGCCCAGAGCACGACCACGAGCGGCTGGCTCGTGGCACTGATGGGCCAGAGCGGGCCGTTCGTGAGAAAGCTCGTGACGGCAATGAGGAGGAGGAGGGTGATCCAGCGTGCGAGGGTGTAGAAACGTTCGCTACCGAGAAGGCGCCACTGATTACTGCTGGGGGGAGTAGGAGGACTCGTGCCGCTCTTAGTGGTTGTTCCTTTCAAGAGCGTTTTTCGGCGGTTATGCGGCTGCACCACACACCACCATGATGAGAAGCACTTCTCTGGGAGGGCATTGCCCTCCCAGACCTTCGCTGTGGGGAGGTCGCTGCTCCTCCCTAGAGCGTCTTCAGCGTTTCAAGCGTGGTACGTACTGCCGTCGCCGACTTGCTCAGCAGCGCCAGCTCTTCCTCGTTCAGCGGCAGTTCAATGATCTTCTCAACACCACCGGCACCAAGCACGACCGGAACTCCGAAGTAGATGTCGTTCAGCCCATACTGGCCGGTGAGGTAGGCCGCAACTGGTACGACCCGCTTCTTATCCTTGATGACCGCCTCAACCATCTGCGCGGTTGCTGCAGCCGGGGCGTAGTAGGCGCTGCCCGTCTTCAGCAGATTGACGATCTCGCCACCACCCTTCCGTGCGCGATCGACAATTGCCGCCAGCCGCTCGGGGCCGATGAACTGGCTGACCGGAATACCACTAATCGTCGAACAGCGTGGCAGCGGAACCATCTCATCGCCGTGGCCACCCATCAACATTGCTTGAATATCCTCGACACTGACCCCCGTCTCCATCGCGATGAAGGTGCGGTAGCGGGCACTGTCGAGTATCCCCGCCTGGCCCATGACCCGCTCCTTGGGGAAACCACTCACCTCGGCGGCGACGTAGGTCATCGCATCGAGGGGGTTGTTAACCATAATAATGACCGCGTTGGGGGAGAGTGGTGCCGCCTGGGAGATACAGTTGCGGGTGATGTCGGCGTTGACCTTGATCAGATCCTCACGGCTCATGCCCGGCTTGCGCGGTGCCCCCGAGGTGACGACGATGACATCGGATCCGGCCGTGTCAGCATAGTTGTTGCTACCGATAATGCGCGCATCATAGCCCATAATCGGCGCCGCCTCGTAGAGATCCAACCCCTTACCCTGGGGGATTCCATCAACGATATCGAGCAGTACAATATCGCCCAACTCCGCAGCGGCACACCAGTGGGCAGTGGTCGATCCAACAAACCCGGCGCCGATGATGCTGATCTTCTTCCGCATGGGTGGACTCCTGAACATCTAGTGGACGCGGTTGCGCTACACACCAGAGCGCATTGTAGCACAGGATGCCCCACCCGTACGGTTGTCAAGCCGGTGATCTACCCCTTGGCAGGGCATGCCCGGCGTAGCCGTTCCAGGGCTTGCTCGAGATCGTTGGGCAGCGGTGAATGACACTCAATCCAGCGTTCGTCGCGTGGATGGTGGAAACCTAGCCTGCGGGCATGCAGGAACTGCCGGTTCAGGCCGAAGGTTGGTCGCGAGCGCCGTCCAGCGTAGAGTGGGTCGCCGAGGATGGGTCGACCATGGTGCAGCATGTGGACACGGATCTGGTGGGTGCGTCCAGTCTCCAGGCGCAGTTCAAGCAGGGTGTAGCCACCTAACTCCTCGAGCACCCGGTAGTGGGTACGCGCCGCCCGCCCTGTGGGGCCACTGGTAACAACCATACGCAGCCGATCAGTGGGGTGGCGTCCAATCGGTGCATCGATCACTCCATCAAGCTCTTTGAACGCACCCTCGACGACTGCGAGGTAGATCTTGAGCATGGTCCGTGCTTGCTGCTGCTCGGTCAGGGCGTGCATCGCCTGATCATGGCGTGCAACGACCAGGAGCCCCGAGGTGCCCTGGTCGAGGCGATGGACGATGCCTGGGCGAATGCTCCCACCGGTCTGCATGTTGGGGTAGCGCGCCAGGAGGGCGTTGGCGAGGGTGCCTCCACTATGTCCGGGCGCGGGATGGACTACCATGCCGGCAGGCTTATCGACAACCACCACATCCTCGTCCTCGAACACGATCTGCAACGGGATCGCCTCGGGTTGGAGTTCGGTCGGCTGCGGTGGTGGTACACACACCTGGACCCGCTCACCACCACGTAAGATCAGACTCGAGCGAGCCAGTCGACCGTCAACCGTCACATGCCCACTGCCAATCAGTTGCTGCACGAGCGAACGCGAGAGATCGGCCACCGTCTGCGCCACAAAACGATCGAGCCGTTCACCGGCGCTCTGAGTGGGGACGTAGAGCTCAATGGTGTCGAGGATATCCATGGGCGTACCTGTTCACACTGCTCCCTAGCGGGACCAAGGCTAGAGGGCGCAGCCGGCCACACCTCCCCGAAGGCTGGTCACGCTGATCGATACCCTGCCCTACCCCGATGGTAAACGGGCACACGTCCGCTCACTTCACTTCCCGATTCAGTAGGTCCCGTAGCAGGCCATCATCCTGCGGGGCGGGGTGTGGCGGTGGATCACTCGCAAGCATCAGGTAGATGGCCAGAATCGTCACTCCAACAGTCACACTGCTATCGGCCAGATTGAACACTGGCCACCAACCTACGCTGATGAAGTCGACAACATACCCCAGGCGTAGACGATCGCTAATATTCCCCAGCGCACCACCAGCAATGAGGCCAATCGCAATCTGCATAGCCGGCTTCTCATTAGGGAGATGATAGACGTAGGCGTAGAGCGCGCCGGCGGTGATGAGCATCGATGTCACGATGAAGATCTGCGCAAGGCTCGGAAAGAGGCCAAAGGCGATGCCGGTGTTGCGGGCGTAGACGAACCGTAGCCACGCTCCGCTGAGATTGATCGCGCGCTGGTAGGGCTCCGGCCCGAGTGTGGCAACTACCCAGAGCTTACTGAACTGGTCGGCGATCAAGAGGGTGAGACCCAGGAGCCCCGGCACCAACCAGCGCTGGAGGACGCCACTCCGCGAAAGAGTAGTCGGCATGGCTCTCATTGCGACCCCAGGGCCTGTTGGTCACCCCTGCGCCGCTGATCCAGTTCGTCGCGTAGAAAGTGCATAATCAGGAGCGCAGCACCGATAAAGATCGAGCTGTCGGCCAGGTTGAAAATGGGCCACCAACCCACCTGAATGAAGTCGACCACATACCCAAGACGGATCCGATCAATGATATTGCCGCATGCCCCACCCATGATCAGCCCCATAATCACCTGAATGTACGGGCGCTCGTTGGGCATTTGAGTGCTGTAGAAGTAGATTGCCACCGCGACGATGAGCAGTGCGACCCCTAGGAGCAGTTCGGGGTGGCCTTGAAAGAGGCTGAAGGCGACACCCGTGTTGTGCGAGTAGGCAAAGCGTACACTGCCGCCTATCAGATTGATGAAGTTGGTCATCGTCTCTGGGCCGAGGGTACGTATGATCCAGAGCTTGCTGCCCTGGTCGAGGAGAATCGCTAGAGCAGCAACAGTTGTTGGCGTTATCCAGACACGAGGCGATAGTTTTTGCACCTGGCTGTACCTCTCGCTTATGACCTGTTCTATGTACATGAAGGCATGATTCAAACGAGCCTGACCATTCGATGGGAGTGTGGAGGGCGCGACCCTGCGCAGAAAACTAACCTAGCACGAGATCTGCCAGATAGTCACACTGGTGCGGTCGACTCTCATGCATCCCTAACCCGATCATTATAGCGCAGAACGTTTCACCATGCCCACATTTTGCACGCCCTGCGTGACGTGCTATAATATGCCAACCCGTCTATGACGGCGCTTCTTGTGTGTGCGCCGAAACGTTCGACTCGGTATGGCGCAACCAGAGATCTACGGAGATGTTCGAGCGTGAAGATTACTACTGAAAAGCTCCCCGGTAGCTTGATGTCCTTGCAGATCGAGCTCGATAAGGATCGCTTTGAGCGTGGACTCGATCAGGCCGCCCGCCGCCTGTCGCAGAAGTACCCCATCCACGGCTTTCGTCCCGGTAAGGCGCCACGCCCTATGATCGAGCGTGTCTTCGGGCGTACCGCCCTGATCGATGAGGCCTCGGACGACCTGGTCAACAAGGCGTTTCGGGATGCAATCGAGCGTGAGCAGATTACGCCGGTGGGTCCACCCAGGCTCGAACGGGTCGACTCGGACGAGCCCTTCACCTTCACCGTCACCGTGCCGGTTCCGCCTACGGTGGTACTGGGTGACTACCGCTCGATCCGTGTTCCCCTCGAGGTGAGTCCGGTTACTGATGAGCAGGTCGATCGAACCATGGATGTGACCCGCGATCGCCATGTGGTGCTCAAAGAGCTTGAGGAGCCCCGCCCCGCGCAGGAGGGTGACCAGTTACGGGTGCGCCTCGCGACGACGGTTGACGGTGAGCCTCTCGAGCCAACTACGGAAGATGGCACAGCTCCCGAGCAGACTCTAGATCTCGTGAAGGGGCGCCTCGTTGATGAGCTCTTCAGTGGGCTCTCTGGTGCCAATATTGGCGATCGACTCGAGATTACCGCGGTTATGCCCGATGATCATGCCAGCGAGCAGGTGCGCGGGAAGAGTGTGCTCTTCAACGTCGAGATCTTGGGCATGCAGGAGCGTCTGCTGCCTGAGTGGGCAGACCTGCCAGGGCTCGAGGGGTTTGATGGTTCGATCGAAGAGCTGCGGGCGGATACACGGGCCGACCTCGAAGCTTCCGCCCGGAGTAGTGCCGAGCGCGTGGTGATCAATGGGTTCATCGAGCAACTCCTTGCGCAGACTAGCTTCGATATTCCTCAGGTCATGGTTCGCGATCTGGCCGAGAATCTGCTCGAATCACAGGGGCAGCAGTTTGCTCGCTACGGGATCACGATTGACCAGATGTTGCAATACCGCGGTCAATCGCGTGAGAGTGCCGTCGATGAGCTCCTGCCAGAAGCGGAGCGTCAGACGAAGATCACCCTGGCCCTACAGCAGGTGGTGGATCTCGAGGAGTTGTCGATTACCGATGCCGAGATCGAGGCTGAAGTCGAGCGGATGTTGCTCGACTATGCAGAAGAGCAGCACACTAATATCGCCTCGATGCTCCAGAATCAGCTGCGTGGTACTGTCGCCAACGCTGCCCTGGATCGTAAGCTCCGCGAACGTATGGTTACGATTGCGACGGGTGAACTGCCAACTACGGAGGATAACCCGGTTGAGCAGGCCCCTGCGCCCACCGAGTAGTGGTCTACGCTAGCCTATCAGATGGGATCTGGAAGAGAGGAGCCCATGAACTGGAAGTCGCCTACTGGCCCCGAGTCGCTCATTCCGATGGTGGTGGAGAGCACCAGTCGAGGTGAGCGCGCCTTTGATATCTATTCGCGCCTGCTGAAGGAGCGGATCATCATCCTTGGTACCCCGATCGAGGATCAGATTGCTAATCTGATTGTGGCTCAGTTGCTCTTTTTGGAGAGTGAAGATCCTGATCGTGACATTTGGCTCTACATCAATAGCCCTGGCGGGTCGGTCACTGCGGGTCTCGCCATCTACGATACGATGCGCCATATTCGCCCCGATATTGCGACGATCTGTGTGGGTATGGCTGGCAGCATGGCGACGCCGATCCTTGCCGGTGGCGCGAAGGGCAAACGCTACAGCCTCCCCCACTCGACGATCCACATGCACCCCGCTGGTGGTGGTGCCCGTGGCTACGCTCCTGATGTGGAGATTATGGCCAAAGAGCTGTTGCGTATGCAACAGGTGGTGCGTGAACTCCTCTCGAAGGATACTGGCCAATCGGTGGAGCGTATCGCCAGAGACTTTGATCGCGACCTGTTCATGACCCCCGAGCAGGCCAAAGAGTATGGCATCATTGACGAGATCCTCAACCGTGAGGGTCTCGCTGAAAAGAAGTAGCTCTCCCTATTCACGTTTGGGGCAGGGTGCGGGAGGTGTGGAGGGCAAAGCTCTTCCGCGTGATCGGTTCCCGAAAACACCGAGCAGGCGCTTGGTGACCCCGGGTTGGGGTAAAGCGTGGTTCAGATCAGCGTGACGGGCGTGCGGGAGGTGTGGAGGGCGGCGCCCTCCACAAAAAAACCAACCTAGCTTTTGGTCGCGCCAGGGGAAGTGTGAACCGTTACAAGCAGCTAAGTGCCGCAGGTGGAGACGATAGATGACCCGTTCTCGCAACAGTAGTGGAAGTGGTGGTAATCGCGGTGCATACGTCTGCTCATTCTGCGGACGGGGCCAGGATGAGGTGCAACGCCTCATTGCTGGCCCCGGCACCGTGTTCATCTGCGATGAGTGTGTTGCGCTCTGTAGTGCGATTATTGCCGAAGAGACTGAACAGCAGGTAGCGGCCCCCCGCCGTACTACGCCCCCGGGTCCGGCACGTCTCCCTACCCCCCGCAAGCTGCGCGAGAAGCTCGACCAGTATGTGATTGGTCAGGATCGGGCCAAGGTCGTGCTCTCGGTCGCCGTCTATAACCACTATAAGCGGATTCGTGCCGGTGCGAAGGTTGACGAGGTTGAGATTAGTAAGAGTAATATCTTGCTGATTGGACCAACTGGGAGCGGTAAGACGCTTCTTGCCCAGACACTGGCGCGCATTCTGGAAGTACCCTTCGCCATTGCGGACGCAACCGCACTCACCGAGGCTGGCTATGTCGGTGAGGATGTCGAAAATATCCTGCTGCGCCTGATCCAGGCTGCGGACGGTGATGTTGAACGGGCTCAGACGGGGATTATCTATATCGACGAGATCGATAAAATTGCGCGGAAAGCGGATAACCCTTCGATCACCCGCGATGTCTCTGGTGAAGGTGTGCAGCAGGCGCTACTGAAGATCTTGGAGGGTGGATTGGCCCACGTGCCACCCCTCCCCGGCCGTAAACATCCACAACAGGAGTACATTTCGTTCGATACGACGAATGTGCTCTTCATCTGCGGTGGTGCGTTTGAGGGTGTCGATGAGGTGATCGGGAAGCGTCTGCGTGGGAAACATGTCATGGGCTTCTCTGGTGCAACAGCAGGCACAACGGTAGCTGAACAGGCTCGTCTGATTGCCCAGATCATCCCCGATGACCTGATGCGCTATGGCTTCATCCCGGAGTTTGTTGGCCGTCTGCCGGTAGTAGTCGGTCTTGAGCCTATCACACGTGAGGCGATGCTACGCATCCTCACCGAGCCACGTAACGCCGTGATTAAACAGTACCAGAAGCTCCTAGCCCTGGATCACTGTGAGTTAGAGTTTACCCCCGATGGGATTGAGGCGATCGTTGATCGGGCAATGCAGGTGAAGACGGGCGCCCGGGCACTCCGCAGCATCGTGGAAGAGGTTCTCCTCGATGTGATGTATGAGGTACCCGCCCTGGAGCATATTGGGCGCTGTATCATCAATGCGGAAGTTGTTGCAGGCCGCGGTCATCCTATCCTTGTCCCCCGTACCGAACGCCCCGACTATCGTCGCCGACTCGACGAGGCCGTCTAGGGGCCAGGGTTTGCCGCCAAGCAACCGTTGCCTCTACCCCAGGAGATCGCACCGACTATGCCGCCCATTCGCCACATCGCCGACCGTAGCTCTGAAGAGGGGCAAAGCGCACGTCGCATCCTGGTGGCCGATGATGATCCCTCGATCGCTGGGCTCATTCAGATAACCCTCAGCGACCCGCGTTATGAGGTCGTTGCGGCTGCTAATGGTTTCGAAGCGCTGAAGGCCTTTGCCAATCAGCCCTTCGATATGGTTGTTCTAGATGTGATGATGCCCTACGTCGATGGGTTTGAGGCGTGTCAACGCATCCGCGCCCAGAGTGATGTACCTATCGTCATCCTGACGAGCCGCGATGGGACCGATGATGTGGTCCATGGCTTCGAGTTAGGTGCTGATGATTACATCACTAAGCCCTTCAAGACGATTGAGTTGCTCGCACGGGTGGAAGCGATCCTGCGTCGCGTTGAGGGCTATAAGTCGCGCCGTGCCCCACCGATTGTGCGCATCGGAGTGATTGAGATCGATGGCCCACGCCATCGGGTGGCAGTGCGTGGCGCAGAGGTCAACCTCACCCCAATGGAGTTTGAGTTACTCTACTTCCTTGCCGCAAACGCTGGTCAGGTCTTCGATCGGGAGACGCTCTTCCGCGAGGTCTGGGGCTATGAGTATGTCGGCGAGACGAACCTCGTTGACGTCTGTGTGCGCCGTCTCCGTGAGAAGATCGAGCAGGTTCCCTCGCGCCCCCGTCTGATTGTCACGGTACGCGGTGTCGGCTATAAGCTGTCCGAAGGGTAGGCGCCTCCTATGTCCAGCATGGTTCATGTCTCTCAACACCCCCTGGTTCAGCATAAACTGGCCCTGCTCCGTAGCCAGGTGACTGAGCCGAAGAAGTTTCGTGAACTGGTGCGCGAGATCGCTCAACTGCTCTTCTATGAAGCGACGCAGGATCTGGCCCTCGCCCCCCTCACGGTAGAGACACCGCTCGCCCCGTGCCAGGGCTATGAGGTGGCGGATCGCATTGGGATCATCCCGATCTTGCGTGCCGGCCTGGGCATGGCTGAGGCGATTATTACTATTCTGCCCACAGCCCACGTCTGGCATCTCGGACTCTACCGCGATCACGAGACGCTCCAGCCCGTTACCTACTACAACAAGCTGCCGAAAGAGCCGGATATTGACCTCTCCCTGGTCGTTGATCCCATGCTGGCGACTGGCGGCTCGGCGGTGGCGGCTGTCGATATTCTGAAGCGCTGGGGTGCGCGACGGATCAAGTTCCTGGGCCTGATCGCTGCTCCCGAAGGGGTCGAGTTGCTCAGCCGCACCCACCCCGATGTCGCTATTCACCTAGCGGCGGTCGATAGCCATCTCAACGAGTTGGGCTATATTGTTCCCGGCCTTGGTGATGCGGGCGATCGCCAGTTTGGTACGGGCTGAGTAGGTTTGGTGTAGTGGAGCCCAATGATTGCGCTTGCACTTATCATCACCTTTGGTGTAGCTGGCGTGGTTACTGCGCTCTGCGTTCCGCCACTCATCCGCCTGAGTGAGCAGAAGGGTTGGGTAGCACAGCCGGGGCCACGCCACATCCACCGCCGTCCCACACCCACGGTGGGCGGTCTGGCGATGATCGCTGGGTTCCTCGCGGCACTGGGCGTTAGCTTTGCCCTCGAACGTCTCGATCCCCTACTCCAGCGCAGTAGCTTCGAATACTTACGCCTGGGCCTGCTCCTGGTCGGGATAGGGTTAGTCGCTGTCGTTAGCCTGATCGATGATCTGCGTGATCTCCCGGCTCTGCCCCGGCTCCTAATACATATCCTGGCCGCACTGATCGCGATTGGCCCCTACCTCTGGGAGCAGAGCCTCGATCCGGAAGCCAGGGGTATTGTACTCACTGCCTTCAACTTTCCCTTCCTGCAGCAGATCCATCTGCACAACCTCAGCCCATGGCTCGCTATTGCCGCCACCATCTTCTGGGTGGTTGGTATGCAGAACATGGTTAACTGGTCTGATGGCCTCGATGGGCTTGCAGCCGGGTTGACCCTGATTGCGGCGGTGATCCTCGCCCTCCACACGTTGAACCTCGATCCGCCTCAGTTTACGATTGCCCTCCTGCCCATCGCGCTGGCTGGAGCCTGTGCCGGCTTTCTCCCCTTCAACTTTCACCCAGCGCGCACCTTCATGGGTGATGTGGGGGCAATGACGCTCGGCTATACACTGGGGGTGAGTGCGATCATCGGCGGGGCTAAACTCGCTACGGCGCTCCTGGTGTTGGGTGTGCCGCTGATCGACATGGCCTGGCTCATCGTCACCCGCACACTCCGTGGACGATCGGCAGCTCACGCCGGACGCGATCATCTTCACCACCGGCTCCTGGATCTCGGGCTCTCACAGCGTCAGGTGGTGGCTATCTACTATTCGCTGAGTGCGCTCTTTGGTGCTATCGCCCTGCTCGATCTCGCACCAGGAGTGAAGTTGATCGCCCTGCTGCTACTCGTCGTACTGGTGCTGGGGTTCATTGTGTATGCTGCGAAACGGGCGTGACCCTCGGGAGCTATGGAGGGCAAAGCCCTCCATAGCTCTGGGCACGGAGCCGATACCCTAGAGGGCGACCTCACCACGCAGAAAACGGGCCGCCGTCTCGGCGAGCAGTGCCGCGCCAACGGGGAGGCAGCGCTCATCAATATCAAAGATTGGGGTGTGGTGGGGGCGTACCACGCCATCATCGATAGCAGCACCGAGCATGAGCATCGCACCAGGCGCTCGCTGGGCCATGTAGGAGAAGTCCTCAGCGCCTAGTCCGGCTGCAGAGTGGCTGATCGCATCACTGCCAATAAGCGTGCTGCTCACCTGCTCCATCCAGCCCGCAACCCGCGGATCATTCCAGCCCGAAGGGTAGCCACGTCCAAACTTTACCCGGTAGTTGCCACCAAAAGCCTTGCTCACTGCGAAGGCCTGTTCGACCTCGGCGATCAGCTGCTCACGTACCTCAGGGCTGTAGCTGCGCAACGTCCCCTCAATCCGCACCGAGCTTGGGATGACGTTCGTGGCGGAACCACCGCCGACCACCCCCACACTCAGAATGCTCGGCTCAACTGGGTCGAGGCGCCGTGCGCGAATCCCGTAGAGTGCTGTCAGAACGGGGATTAACATGAAGACCGGGTCGGTGCCCTTGTGTGGTGCAGCACCGTGCCCTCCTGTACCCATGATCTCGCCCCGAAAATCATCCACGGCAGCGGTGTTCCAGCCGTGACGGATCGTCACTTTTCCTAGGGGGAGGGTCGAGTCGACGTGGAGGGCAATCACGGCGTCAACACCCTCCATGACCCCTTCCTCAACCATACGCATCCCGCCACTCTTCCCCTCCGCATCCCAGGCCTCTTCAGATGGCTGGAAGAGCAGCCGCACACGGCCGCGCAGCCCACCGGTGGCGAAGTGATCACGGAGCAGATGGGCTGCGCCGAGCAGCATCGCTGTGTGGGCATCGTGGCCACAGGCGTGCATCACGCCACTGCGGCTCGAAGCAAAACTCTGCCCGGTGGCCTCGTGGATGGGCAGGGCATCCATATCGGCACGAATCGCAATAGTCGGCCCATCACCGGAGCCAAACTCACCGATGACCCCCGTCTTTGCGATGCCACTGCGCACGCTGATACCACCGATCTCGTTGAGCGTGTCAATGACCAGACCAGCGGTGCGGGTCTCGGTGAAGCTGATCTCTGGGTAGGAGTGGATGTCGCGGCGCAGACGTACGAGCTCGTCCGCAAGGGAGTGCGCTTGCTCAAGCATGGAGAACTCCTTAGGTAAGGCATGGTTCAAACCAGCTTGACACTCTTCCGGGAGGTGTGGAGGGCTTCGCCCTCCACAAAAACAACCAACCCAGCCCTGGTGCCGCCAGAGTGTCAAGCCGGCGCAGCCGAAACTGAAGCATGCCTAAGTGTAGGTGTACTCCAGTATACCACTGCTCAGGTATGCTTCAATGTTGCCTGCGCCGGTAACTATTCACCGTTGGGGTCAGGCAGGATGGCGAACAGCGCGACCAATTCGCAAAGACACCGAGCAGGCGCTCGGCGATCCCAGGTAGCGTGACCAGCGTGCGGGAGGTGTGGAGGGCTACGCCCTCCACACCCTACCCAATGGCGGTCAGTCGATCTGTTCGTAGGCCGGTAGGGTCAGGAACTCCACGAAGGTGTCGCTCGTCGTAATCTGATCGAAGAGTTCAGCGGCCTCCTCGTAGCGACCATCATCATACGCGGTACCAAGGAGTTGACGCACCTTGAACAACTCTTCTGGTAGCATCTGGCGAAAGAGCTCGATCGTGACCTTCCGGCCATCATCGAGGACGCCCTTCGGGCTGCGGATCCATTGCCAGATCTGGGCACGGGAGATTTCAGCGGTGGCTGCATCTTCCATCAGGTTGAAGACGGGCACACAGCCATTCCCAGCCAGCCAGGAGCCGAGGTACTGGATACCGACGTTGATGTTCATGCGTAGGCCCTGCTCGGTGATCGGTGCCTCGGGTCCAAACTTGAGGATGTCGGCGGCGCTGATCTGCAGATCGTCACGCTGACGATCGATCTGGTTGGGTGTCTTCATGACCGCGTCAAAGGCTGCGAGTGCGATCGGCACCAGACCAGGGTGGGCTACCCAGGTGCCATCATGGCCATCGTTGGCCTCGCGCTCCTTATCGGCACGGACACGGGCTAGTGCTGCCTCGTTTGCCACTGCGTCATGCTTAATCGGGATCTGGGCAGCCATGCCACCCATCGCATGGGCAGCGCGGCGGTGGCAGGTCTTGATGCAGAGTAGCGAGTAGGAGCGCATGAAGTGGGTGGTCATCGTCACCAGGGCGCGGTCGGCGAGGCAGAAGTCGGGGTTGGTGCGGAACTTCTTGATGCAAGAGAAGATGTAGTCCCAGCGCCCACAGTTGAGCCCCGCTGAATGGTCGCGCAGCTCGTAGAGGATCTCGTCCATCTCAAAAGCGGCCAGAATCGTCTCGATCAGCACAGTCGCTTTGATCGTACCTATGGGTAGCCCGACATACTCCTGGGCCATGACGAAGATCTCATTCCAGAGGCGTGCCTCCAGGTGGCTCTCCATTTTGGGCAGGTAGAAGTAGGGTCCACCCTGCACCGCTACGGACGTATGACCGTTGTGGAAGAGGTAGAGGGCCATGTCGAAGATCCCGCCCGAGACCGGCTCACCATCGATCGTGACATGCTTTTCGTTGAGATGCCAGCCCCGCGGGCGCACGAAGAGGAGCGCCGGATCGGGGTTGAGACGGTACTGCTTCCCCTCAGGCGACTGAAAGCTGATCGTGCGGCGCAGCGCATCACGTAGATTGATCTGTCCACTCACCTGGTTGTCCCAGTTGGGGGTATTGGAATCTTCAAAATCGGCCATGAAGACCTTCGCACCCGAGTTGAGTGCATTGATGATCATCTTCCGGTCAACCGGACCGGTGATCTCAACCCGCCGATCGTTGAGCTGGGCAGGAAAGGGGGCGATGCGCCAATCCCCCGCCCGCACCGCCGCGGTCTCGGGCAGGAAGTCGGGAAGTTTGCCGCTGTCAAGCTCTGCCTGGCGCATCTGACGCCGCTCCAGGAGCTCGCGCCGCCGCCCGTTGAATGCGCGGTGCAGCTTTGCAATCAACTCGAGAGCTTCGGGGGTCAGGATTGCGGCGTACTCGGGCGTTATACGGCCAGTGATGACCATTCCGGCAGGGAGCTTGAGCTCGGTCACGGTTCAACCCTTTCGTTATTTTCCACTATGTGGAATAAACTTCCATGAACATTATACCAAAAAAAGGGAGGAGTGGAACCGTTCACACTGCTCCCTGGCCGGGTCAAGGTTGAGTGGGCTTTTTGTGGAGGGCACGACCCTCCACACCTCCCGCACACGTGTAGCCACCCATCTAGTGGAACTGTTCGGCCTCGGTGGAGCCGGCAAGAGCAGTCGTGGAGGAGGTACCACCGGAGATGACCATGCTGACCTCATCGAAGTAGCCGGTACCCACCTCGCGCTGATGCTTCGTTGCCGTGTAGCCCAGCACCTCAGCGGCAAACTCGGCCTGCTGCAACTCAGAGTAGGCGGCCATCCCACGATCTCTGTAGCCGTTGGCCAGTTGGAACATGCTGAAGTTGAGGCTGTGAAATCCGGCCAGGGTGACAAACTGGAACTTGTAGCCCATCGCGCCGATGGCGTGCTGGAAGCGAGCAATATCCGTATCGCTCAACTTCTTCTTCCAGTTGAAGCTGGGTGAGCAGTTGTAGGCGAGCAACTTCCCGGGATGCTTGGCATGAAGGGCAGCGGCGAAGCGCTGCGCCTCGTCGAGATTCGGCTCGGCGGTCTCACACCAGACCATGTCGGCATACTCGGCATAGGCTAGACCACGGGCGATGGCCTGGTCGAGGCCAGCCTTCACGTAGTAGAAGCCTTCGGGGGAGCGCTGGCCAGTGAGGAAGGGCTGGTCACGCTCATCAATATCGCTGGTGAGCAGATTCGCGCCATTCGCATCGGTGCGTGCGATGATGAGGGTAGGCACCCCCATCACATCAGCGGCGAGGCGGGCGGCAACCAGGTTGCGTACTGCCTGCTGGGTCGGCAGGAGGACCTTTCCACCCATATGTCCACACTTCTTCTCAGAAGCTAGCTGATCCTCGAAGTGGACGCCTGCAGCTCCGGCCTCGATCATGGCCTTCGTGAGTTCGAAGACATTGAGCGGGCCACCAAAACCGGCCTCACCATCAGCGACGATCGGCGCAAACCAGTAGGTGTTGCCAACACCCTCAGCATGCTGGATCTGGTCGGCACGCTGGAACGCCTGGTTGATGCGCTTCACCACCATCGGAACGCTATTGGCCGGGTAGAGGCTCTGGTCAGGGTACATCTGTCCGGCCAGGTTGGCGTCGGCAGCCACCTGCCAACCAGACAGGTAGATCGCCTTCAGACCAGCCTTGACCTGCTGCACAGCCTGGTTCCCGGTTAATGCGCCCAGGGTGTTGACAAATGGCTCGGTATGGAGGAGGTGCCATAGCCGTGCGGCACCCATACGGGCAAGGGTCGACTCGGGCTGGACTGAGCCACGCAGCCGGTAGACATCTTCGGCGCTGTAGCCACGTCTGATCCCTGCAAAACGTGGGCTGTTCCATGTCTCGGTGATCGCGGCGATCTGCTGCTCCTGATCCATTGCACAGCGTCCTTTCTCTGACTGCTGACAGGATTCTCGTCGGCCAACCATGCCTCCTCAGTATAGGCAGATCGAGTTACATGGTGGTTACGTACCCTACGCCGGTTTTACGGCCAGACATCAGGTGCGGCGCAGTTGCACCATGCGCGGAAAGAGTCCGCCAAGATCGACCCGTACCATCTGCTCCAGTTGCCAGGAGCTCTGCTGGGCCAGGAGGCGCTCCATTAGGCGCACTTCGTGACTCAGTACAACACAGCGCGCTCCGGGACAGGCTACGCGGGCAGCTTCGGCAAGCAGGGCCGGGTAGAGGCTGAGATTCTCTGCGTGTGAGCCGACTAGGTGACCAAAGGGCAGATCGGCGCTCACCACATCGATACTGGCTGCGGGCAGGGGGAGGGCGCGTACATCCCAGTTGTGCAGTTCACACTGCGTGGCGAGGCCGGCTGCAGCCAGGTTCGCCTGAGCGCACCCGAGCGCGGTAGCATCCCGATCGCAACCGATTGCACTTCGTGCCGGGCCGATCCGCAGCCGTTCGATCAGGAGTGAGCCCGATCCACAGCCGAGGTTGAGATACCTGTCACTAGGCGTGGGGCGGGTGAGGAGCGCCATGGCGTGGGCAACTGGGCCGTTGAGGGCGCCTTCACGATTGCAGACACGCCAGGCCCGTGTGGCCAGGGGGCGCGGTGAGATCCGGACAAGGAACTGCCAGCCACCACCCCCTGGCTCGCGCCGGAGCCGTACCAGAAGATCACCATCATCGCTGCCTACGGTCAGGCCCAGACCGGCTGCTAGTTCACCCTTGAGCCGGCTGAGGATCGTCGAGTCGCCGCCAGCCGCGCTCAGGTAGAGCGTACGAAAGCTACCAGGCGGGTGTAACCCGATCACCTTTGCGCTGAGTTGCTGGATTGTGCGTAGCTGCTGGTCGCCGAGGAGAGCCCGCGGGCGTGGTATCGCGAAGGTGTGTACCATGTAGACGGAGGTGGCCAACTGGAGCTCCAGGAGCGAGCGCAGGTTGCCGTGGTAACGCAACAGTAGCAGCCCCGCTTCGGCTGAGGGCACGATCTGCGCGCTGCGCCCCAGCTGCCGTAGCTCTGCACGGGCTAGCTCTTCGAGCCCTGCGGCAACAACGACCTCAAGCTGGTGGGTGGCGGGCGTGTGGGGTGGAGGCTTGTTGGTATAATGGTGCATAGTTGTGGAATCGGGCCTGGTGTCATTTTGGCTGTGCCGCTGGTGTCGCCTAGGGGCTAGATGTATTGCTTCAGTACGTTGGCACCTCTTGCCCCTCCCCCCAGCGGGGGGAGGTTGGCAGGGGGGCATCTGTACCAACCTTATACAGCAGTACAGCTAGATTCTCGCTTACTAAAACCTTGGCTATGAGTAGACCAACCTTCTCACTTGGTATCCGTTACTGGCCGCGGCGGCGCCGTGGTGCTACCGGCATGCTTGGGACCTGGAGTGATGCTGATCACGGGGCCCTGCGTGCCGAACTGAGCCATATTGCCGAGCTCGGCTTTGATACCGTCTGCTTCGAACTACGCTGGGCAGAAGCCCAGCCAGTTGCCCGTATCGATACAGCGGCTCTCCGCGGCCTAGAGCGGGCACTTGACGAGGCCCACGACCAGGGGCTGCGCGCGGTGGTTACGACGTTGGCGGCAAGCTTTGGTGGAGCCTTACACCTACCCGAGTGGGCCGTCGGCTACCGCTTACCTGGTGATCTCCTGCGTGCCCGCCGTTTTGGCCCACCGGTGCCATCAGCTGGTGATGGGTACCCCCTCATCCTAGCCGCTGATCGCTACCGTGCTGAACCGGTTCGTGATCTCTACGCTGAGCCGGAGATCCTCGCTGCTCAGCGGAGCCTCTTGCGTGAAGTGGTGGGTAACCTAGCGGCCCATCCCGCTGCTACCGCATGGCTGCTCGGGAGTGATGTTGAACGCGTGCGCCGCGCAGCGACGAACCGTGCTGCTGCCAATTGGTGGGCGGATCTGGTCGGCTATGCCCGCGATCTTGGGGCGCGTACCCTCCTTGGTGCTATTGGAACCGAGGCGCTGCTACGAACGAATACGCTACGTCCCGATCAGATCGTGCGTCAGGGTGCACACGTGGTAGTTACCGCACCGCCACTGCCACCACTCATGCCTAGTCGGGGTAGCGAGGTACGTATGGCACGTCTGCTCCATGCACTGGCAGTAGCTCTGATCCGCGGTGAAGCGGTGCAACCTCACCCGGTGATTGTAGCCGATCTGGGGATCCCAACCGTTGCCGGAGCCGCCCAGGGCGTCGTAGAGAGTCAGATCTTTGGTCGTCCGCTCAGCTTGCTGCTGGCCGATGAGGAGACACAGGCCACGCTGGTGGAGCAGGCTCTTGCTACCTTTCAACGCGAGGGGGCCGCAGCCCTCTGGCTGACCCGCTACGCCGATCTCGCCCCCGAGTTCTGGCGCCTCCCCCCCGCCGATCGCTCCTGGTGGGCCCGCACCACCGGCATTGTGACTGCCGATGGGCGGGAGAAGCCCGCTGCAGCGGCGGTGCGCAGCTTCGGAGCACGGCTACGGGCTCAGCAACTACCCGATCCCCTGAGCGTTCCCGTACTCGCTCTCGACCCCGAACGCTACTGGCGCGACCCTGTTGCCTCCTTCCGGAACCTCTGGATGGAGTGGCAGTAGTTGATCTGCCGAAACACTCCAACTTAGGCATGCTTCAGTTTC
>CAIWUD010000333.1 GCA_903915775.1 uncultured Chloroflexota bacterium
CCCGTCGCCCGCCTCAACGATATGGCCCACCTTGCGCGCCGCTTCGGGGCTCCCGTCATGGCTGATGAAGCGATCTACGGACCCGAAGATGCCATCGCCGTCGTCAAGCAGGAGGCGGCGCAGATCGCGCTGCTTAAGATCACCAAGCATGGCGGCATCCTCAACGTGCTCAAGATTGCCCACATTGCCGAAGCGGCCGGCATCGACCTCTCGGTTGCCATCTACTACGACATCATCGCCGCTGCCGCCGCCCATCTGGCGGTCGCCCTCCCCGCCATTCGCTGGCCGTCGCCGCCAACCGGGCTGCACGATACCATCCTCACCCGGTCGATCGAGCCAACCGGCCTGCTCATGGCGGTACCGGAGGGTCCCGGCTGGGGCGTCGAACTCGACTATGACAAGGTTCGCCGCTACCGTGCCTGATGCCAATCACCCCAAGCAAGGAGTGCACCGTGACGAATGAGATGACCACCCTGGTAACCGGGGCGGCGGGTTTTGTTGGGCTCAACATCGTACGCCGCCTCGCCGCGTATGGTGTTCCGGTTCTGGCCCTGGCCCGCCGTGCCCCTGATGCGGCCATGCTCCAGTTCCTCCAGCCTGTCGCAGCACACGTGCGCTTCGCCGAGGGTGACGTACGCGATCGTGACGGAATGTGCGCTCTCGTGCAGCGGGAAGGGGTAGAGCGCATCATCCACGGCGCGGCTATTACCTCAGCTGAGGCCGAACGGGACGATCCCAGCGGCTTTATCGACGTGAACCTAGGTGGTACGATCAATCTCCTCGAAGCTGCTCGCCAGAGCGGAGTCGCACGGGTCGTCCTGATCAGCTCTTCGGCGGTCTACGGCGCCCCCGCCGATCGGACACGCCTGATTCACGAGGAGGATCGCCTACAGATCGGGGGCATCTACGCCATTTGTAAACAGGCTGGTGAAGAGCTCTGTCGACGCTACGGTGAACTCTACGGACTCTCGGCTGTGGCCGGTCGACTCGGGACCGCCTACGGACCAATGGAGCGGCCCACCGGCTCCCGATCGAGCATGTCTCAGGTCTATACCCTGCTACATGCCGCCCTTGCCCAGCGTAGCCTACGCATCTACGGCGCCGATCGACTCCGCGATGTCTGTTACATCGACGATGTTGCCGAAGCTTTCTGTCGGCTCGCACTCGCGCCGCGTTTAGAACATACACTCTACAACGTCTCAGCGGGAACGGCCCACTCGCTCCGCGACATCGCGCAAGTCATCGCCACCCTGGTGCCGGAGATGCGTTGGCTCCCCGCTACAACGATTGAGGAGGCGGATCTGGTAGTACGTCCACCCAGCGAGCGCGGCCCCATGAGCCTGTCACGGCTCGAGCACGAACTTGGCTTTACCCCCTACTACTCGTTGCAAGCAGGGCTGGAGCGCTACCTAGAGTGGTTGGCTAGTCTATCGGCGTGACCAGCGTACGGGAGGTGTGGAGGGCTGTGTCTTCCACAACAAACCTAACCTCACCTGGGTTTCGCCAGGGAGATCACGTGCAGGCTAGCCTACGCTAGAGTGGTTGGCTAGTCTATCGGCGTGACCAGCGTACGGGAGGTGTGGAGGGCACAGCCCTCCACAA
>CAIWUD010000334.1 GCA_903915775.1 uncultured Chloroflexota bacterium
GTCGGGCAGATCTTCCCAGGCCAGGGAGGCGTTCGCCTGCCAGCGGCCCTGCGCATCCTTCACGAGATCGCCACGCTCCTGCATCGCCCGCAGCAGCTCCACCACGAAGAGGGCACTGCCACCGGTGTGGCGCAGCAGCGCGGCACGAAACGTCTCGTCCAGACTATTGGGCTCACTGTCGATGTAGGCATCGATGAAGGCGCGCCCCTGGCTCTGCGCAAGGTCGATGGTAATCTCGCCCAGGTAGCGCTTCGCTTCGACAACCACCTTCGTGAGGGGGTGGCGCTCCCCCTGACGGCCCAGCTCCAACTCGGTCTCGCGGTAGGTCACCAGCAGCAGGATGCGGCTCTCCTGTATCCGCCGCACCAGGTAGAAGAGGAGGTCGATCGAGGAGCTATCGGCCCACTGCGCGTCATCGAGGAGCAGCAGGAGCGGCATGTGGGCGGAGAGGCGGGTGATCACGTTGGCATACTGCTGGAAGATCTGGCTCTGGTCGAGGGGCACGATCGGCGTGGGGGCTTTATCGCCCCCAACAAACCTACTCAGCCGATCGGCGAGACCAGCCTGTTTACCTACCGTGCGCCCCAGTCGGGCGAAGAGCGCCGCACCCGGGACGAAGGTACCAATGAGGTCGGGGCCCCAATCGAGGAGGATGTCGGTAGAGGTTTTGACAAAGCCTTGCCAGTGCGCCTGTTTCTGCGCCGAGTCGCTCATGGTGCTCGTATCGGTGAGGCGCTGGAGCATGGTGCGAAAGGGGAGGTAGGGGTCCCCCTGGCCAGTCTGGGGGTCGCAGACGCTGAAGGCGGTGACGAGGTCGGGGTAGGCTTCTTGGGCGCGGCGGGCAAACTCGAGAGCGAGGGTAGTCTTACCCTGGCCAGGCTCACCGGTGATGAAACAGAGTTGGCCGTTGCCAGAGCGGGCACGTTCGAGGTAGTGGGTGAGGCGGTGTAGCTCCTGCTCGCGACTGACAAAGATCATGAGAGGGCTCCTAGCACTACTACGACGGTGGGTAGGAGGCATAGGAATTGGTTCGAGTTTGTGGGAATGAGGAAAATGATATACTAGGTTGGCGTTTGAGGCAAAGTTCCTAAGGATAGTGTATGGCTCGTTGGTTCAATGTTGCTGGCCCTTGTCGATCCGCATTGCACTACATGCTTCCGGCAACCGAGCGCCTGCCGGATGTCATGCGCCTGATCCAACAGCAGAACTACTTTGTGCTCCACGCCCCACGCCAGAGTGGCAAGACGACTGCGATGCTTAGTTTGGCACAGACGTTAACGGCGAGTGGGCAGTATGCGGCGGCACTGCTCTCGGTGGAGGTAGGGGCTCCCTTTAGCGACGACCCAGAACGGGCCGAGTTAGCAATCCTTGACTCCTGGCGCGGGGCGAGCAGTTGGCAACTTCCCACCGTTCTGCAGCCACCACCCTGGCCGGTAGCCGAAACGGGGAACCGTCTTGGTGCTGCACTGCGCGCCTGGGCTATGGCCTCGCCGCAGCCCCTGGTACTCTTCCTCGATGAGATCGATGCCCTCCAGAATCATCTGCTGCTGTCGGTGTTGCGGCAACTGCGTGATGGCTATCCTGGTCGCCCACACGCCTTTCCCGCTTCCCTGGCCCTCATCGGCCTCCGTGATGTACGCGACTACCAGGTTGCTTCCGGTGGGAGCGAGCGCCTCACCACCGCGAGCCCCTTCAACATCAAGGTGGAATCGCTCACCCTGCGCAACTTCCGTGCCGAGGAGGTGGCGGCCCTCTACGCCCAGCATACGGCGGACACCGGGCAGCAGTTCACGCCCGCTGCCCTCACGCGTGCCTTCACGCTCACTCAGGGCCAACCATGGCTCGTCAATGCCCTCGCCCGTCAGGCGGTGGAGGTCATTGCGCCAGACCCTACGCAACCCATCGACGTCGCGGTGATCGATGCGGCCCGTGATCGACTGATCCAGCGCCAAGACACGCACCTCGATAGTCTGGCCGAGCGGCTACGTGAGCCACGGGTGCGTGCGGTGATCGAACCGCTGCTGGCGGGCTTGGTACCAGCCGAACTTCCAGCCGATGATCTGCAGTTCGTCCAAGATCTCGGCTTGGTGCGGATGGATCCGCAGGCGGGGTTGGTGATTGCGAACCCGATCTATGCTGCAGTGATCCCTCGCATGCTGACGGCCACGACCCGGGCCTTTCTCCCGATGATCACCCCTATTTGGCGAACACCTGAAGGGCGGCTCGACCCCGCGCGACTGCTGGAGGCGTTCCTGGCCTTCTGGCGGCGCCACGGTCAGCCGCTACTGGGCACAACGGCCTACCACGAGATCGCGCCCCACCTGGTACTGCTGGCATTTCTCGATCGGGTAGCAAATGGCGGCGGACGCGTAGAGCGCGAGAGCGCAGTCGGTCGTGGGCGACTCGACCTACGCCTGGAGTATGGCGAGCTCGTGCTACCGATGGAGGTGAAGGTCTGGCGCGATGGCGAAGGAGACCCCAAGGGGGAGGGGCTCGCGCAGTTGGAGCGTTACCTACAAGGGGTGGGGGTGACAACGGGGTGGCTGCTGATCTTCGACCAGCGGCGGGGTGACACGCCCATTGCAGAGCGGACACGGGCAGAAGTGGCAACGACCCCAGGAGGCTACCAGGTCACCCTGATCCGTGCATGACGTGGGTCTGAACCATGCCTCAGGTTCCCACGTACCGCCTCTGCCCGCCTTCCCAACCTACTCCTTGCACGCTCATCGTTCACAACGCACCCCACCCAAGCGTAACTATTCACCCTTCTCCTGGGGCGAGGGCGTCTCACCCTCGTAGCGCTCCCTGGCTCATGCACGGTGGGTAGACTCAGCCGGAAGCAAAGTCAGCGCATCGGTGATTGCCTCAGCTAGCTGAGTCATGTAGATGCCCGCTCCACGCAGATCCGCGGTGCGCAGGTCGGCCCCGCGCAGGTCGGCCCCCCGTAAATCGGCCCCACGCAAATCGGCCCCCCGTAAATCGGCCCCGCGCAGGTCAGCCCCGTGCAAGTCTGTGGCGCGCAGATGGGCACCGTGCAGGTCGGCGCCGGCTAGTAACCAGCCGGCCAGGCAGCGCGCATTGAGTAGCGCCCCGGCCAGCCCTGCTCCGCAAAGATCGACGGGCTGAGTCGGCGCAGGCACCGCAGCTGATGCAGCAGGTAACTGGCTTGCTATCGCCGCAGATTCTCCGACCGCTGACTGTACGCCAGAGACCGACGCTGATGGAACGGGGGGTGCCAAGACAGGCGCTACCGGCGCAGCGGGCGCTGGTTCGGATAGCGCAACTGCGGTGACAGGCGCAACGGTTGCCGCATGCGCTGCTCCTTCAAGCTCCGGCGCCATCTGTGGCAAAGGTGCGGACGGTTCGGTCGAGGCGGCTGGTAAGAACGCCGCCAGGTCGACCGCCCCGGCAGGCAGACCCTGGGGGAACTGCTCGTGGCAGAGGGCCAGG
This sequence comes from uncultured Chloroflexota bacterium, assembly GCA_903915775.1. Lineage (GTDB taxonomy): Bacteria > Chloroflexota > Chloroflexia > Chloroflexales > Chloroflexaceae > Viridilinea. The sequence goes on from CAIWUD010000334.1 coordinate 3,451, forward strand.
AGCTCGCGGTTGGCGGGTACCTGCTCCAGCAGGCTGTAGCGCAGTGCGTCCGCTTCGATAGCGTCGGCGCTGGCCATGA
>CAIWUD010000335.1 GCA_903915775.1 uncultured Chloroflexota bacterium
CAAAAAATCCTAACCCAACCCTGGTAACGCCAGGCCGTGCCATCGGCGCAGCCGAAAAAGCCCCCTATTCTACTAGAAAAGGAGACCCCCATCAACCGAGAGCACTACCCCGGTGATGAAACTCGCCTCGTCAGAGGCTAGGAAGAGGTAGGCGTTCGCGATATCTTCAGCCCGACCGAGGCGGCGCAGGGGAGTACGCTCACGCATCCCCTCGACCACCTTCTCTGGTACGGTGGCAATCATGTCGGTGGAGATGAAGCCAGGGGCAATGGCATTCACCCTGATGCCACTTGGGCCAAGCTCACGGGCCCAGGTCTTCGTCATCCCGATCACCCCGGACTTGGCCGCCACATAGTTCGTCTGGCCAAAGTTGCCGTAGAGGCCGACAATCGATGCTGCATTGATGATCGATCCGCCCCCACGAGCCACCATGCTCGGCACTGCCGCCTTGGCACAGAGCCAGACCCCCTTGAGGTTGACGGCAATCACCGCATCGAACTGCTCCTCACTCATCTTCTGCATCCTGGCATCGCGGGTGATACCCGCGTTATTCACCAGGATATCAAGACCATCGGCCCAGTTAGAGAGTGACTGAAATGCTGCGTCAACCGACTCAGGACGACTCACGTCGAGAAACACTGCCTTTGCTCGACCATCAGCCTGCTCAATCGCCGTAGCAGTCGCCTGAGCCGAGGTCATGTTGATATCGGCGACAACGACTCGGGCACCTTCGCGGGCAAACGTCATCGCTGTCAGCCTACCGATACCTTGACCCGCACCGGTGATCAGGGCAACCTTATCCTTCAGGCGCATGAAGATCCTCGTTTCGTTACAGATACCCGTGCGGCTACACCGCACTCCCCCACTTCCTGTTTAGCCGATGCTGCTGCGCTTGGCCAGCCAGGTATCAATCTGTGGCCACGTTCGTTTGCTGGCACCACTACCCACCATCAGGCCGATATGGCCGCCACGCATCTCAAGGAGCAGCTTGTCACGTGTGCCAAACTTGTCCATCGCTGTCGTCGACTGACAGTTCGGCACGATATGATCTTTATCGGCAGTGATATTCAGCACGCTCGCCTTGATCTGCTTCATATCGACCGGCCGCCCCTCCATCATCAACCGCCCCTCCATGAGCCGATTCTCACGGTAGAACTCGACGATCCATTGGCGGAAGGCCGCACCAGGAAAGTCGACACCATCGGTCACCCAGCTATTCATCGCTAACCAGGACTCGACCACCGCCGGGTTGTCTAGATTGTCCCAGAGCTTGAGGTAGTTCATGACAAAGTTCTCAACCGGCTTGAGCATCTTTGCGCCATAGTCGATGATCTCTCCCGGCACGTTACCATACTGCCGTACCAGTTCATCAACGTTGTAGAACTCGGTGTTGAGCCAACGGTTGTAGGGCCCAGCCTCTTTGTTGCTGAAGTCGAGGGGCGCGGTCAAGAGGATAAGGTTGCGCAGGCCATCATCGGGGCGCATGGCGGCATAGATGGTCGTGAGGGCCGCCCCAATGCACCAGCCGCACAGGCTAAACTCGCGTGAACCCGAGTGGCGCTGCATCGCTCGCACCGCCCGTGGCAGGAACTTCAGGGCAAAATCCTCAAAATCGTAGCCGGCATCCTCCGGTCCGGGCCGCCCCCAGTCGAGCATGTAGACATCGTAGCCCTGCTTCACCATGTACTCAACAAAACTATTCCCCGGACGCAGATCGAAGATGTCGGGACGGTTGATTAGGGCGAAGACGAGCAGCAGCGGAATCCCCTTGCGCTGCTCGGGTGGCGTCTGCGGGTAGAAATGGTAGAGCCGCATCTTGTTGAGCGCCCAGATCTGCTCCTTGGGCGTCTGACCAATCCGCACATGCATACGGCTCGCCGCAAGACGCGCAAAGGTCTCGCTACCCTTCCCTAGCCGATCCAACTCCTCGAGGAGTTGCCGATTCATCGCCTCTACGTCGAATGACGTACTATTTGCAGTTGTCATGCGTGACTCTCTCTCCGTATGGCATGGTTCAAGCCAACGTGACCATCGTATGGGGTGTCAAGGGCGCAGCCCTCCACAAAACAACACTACTCAGCAGCTTTCCGCGAGCGTCGTGGCGCTGTGGCCTTCGCCTCCCCTGCCGATGCATCATTGAGCGCAGCGGTCAGCGTCTGGAGCGCAGCCAGTAGCGTGTCGAGTTGGGCCTGCATATCGTCGAGACGCAGCTCGATATTGGTGAGCCGGGAGGCGAGGCTTGCCACCTCGTTGCGTGAGGGCATATTCGCCTGAGCGAGGTAGCTCTCCATCGTCTGTTGTGCGGCACTTTGCACCGGGGCTGTTGCCGCTAGCATCGTATCGAGCTGGAGACCAATTGCCTTCGCAAAGGTCTCGCTACCTACGAGTGAGGTCATGCCCTTCGCCCATGCGTCAAGGTTGGCGTCACGGATCGTACGCAACGTACCAAATGGATCATTCGGATCGAGCCCGCCATTCGTGCTCTGGCTCATAGGTATCATCTCCTTTGACGTCAGACGTCTACGCCCTGCCCCCCGTACGGGCAACCCCCGTGGTTGCCCTGCCGTTGGCTTACCCTGATTATGAACAGCTACCGCCAGAGTGCCCCCCCCCCGTACGGGCAACCCCCCGTGGTTGCCCTGCCGTTAGCCTACCTCGATGGTGAACAGCTACCACCCTCGTGGCGCCCCTCCGTACGGGCACCCCCCCGTGGTTGCCCTGCCGTTGGTGCCAGGCCGGCGCAGCCGAAATTGACCAACGCCCAACAAGCCTATCGTATACAATGGAGCGTACCAACCGTAGTTACGTCAGGGTTACATGGGTCCACACAGAGACCGGAGATCGCTATGCATCAGCTTGACCGGAAGGGAATCGTAAGCTTCACCCTCCTGAGCTTTGGCCTGGCCTGGCTCGTCGCGAGCCCACTCTGGCTGAGCGGCCAGGGGTTAGCCCACCCGCTCACCTCGATTGTGCTCATTCTAATGATGTTCACCCCTGCCATTGCTACCCTCATCGTCACGCGCTGGATCAGCCCCCCTGCCGGGGGGGTGGCCATTGCAACAGGCCTCCGTCTGGGGAAGGGGCGCGGTTGGGGCTGGTACTGGCTCTTCGCCTGGGTGGGCGTCATCCTGATGGGCCTCGC